>CACGNQ010000009.1 GCA_902574525.1 uncultured Pelagibacteraceae bacterium | reverse complement strand
ACAATGTTTAATTTTATTACCTGAAATAGGGTTAATTTCTCAATTTGAAAAAAAATTTACCGAGTTTTTTGGTTTTAACCCAGCGGTTTGGCATTCTGGAATAACTCCAAGAAAAAGAAAAATTATTTGGAGTGGAGTAGTAAATAATAAATTAAAAGTGGTAATTGGGGCGAGGTCGTCATTATTTCTTCCGTTCAAGAATTTAGGGCTTATAGTCGTAGACGAGGAACATGACCAATCATTTAAACAGGACGAAGGTGTAATTTATAATGCTAGAGATATGGCTATATCAAGAGCGTACTTTGAAAATTTTCCAATTAATTTAGTAACATCCATTCCTTCATTAGAAACTTTTAATAATATTAAAAAGGGAAAATTTTCAGTTTCCAAAATATCTGAAAGATTTAGGAAAGCGTCTTTACCTAATTATGAAATAATTAATTTAAATAAAACTAAGTTAGAACCTAACTCCTGGTTATCTAAAGAGATAATAGAAAAAGTAAAATTACATTTGTCTAAAAATGATCAAATATTATTTTTTGTTAACCGTAGAGGTTTTTCTCCAAATGTTTTTTGTAAAAAATGTTTAAAAATTTTTTCTTGTCCAAATTGTTCTATCAATATGGTTTATCATAAAACTAAAGAAATTCTATTATGTCATTATTGTGGGTATAAATCAAAAATCAACACTGAATGTAAAGATAATAAAAGTTGTGATTTAGTTTTTTACGGCCCAGGAGTGGAAAGAATTGCTGAAGAAGTTAAAAAAAAATTTCCTACAAAAAATCAACTAATTTTTTCAAGTGATACAATGAATAAAAAAAATTCAAAAGATTTATTAAAACAGATAGTTGATAATAATATTCAAATTTTAGTTGGAACACAGCTAATTTCCAAAGGTTTTCATTTTCCACATTTAAACTGTATTGTCGTTGTTGATATAGATCTAAACTCACAAGGACATGACTTGAGAGGAACTGAAAAGAATCTACAACTTTATCATCAACTTTCTGGAAGAGCAGGTAGAACTGGCAAACCAGCCACAGTATATTTTCAAACTTATAACTTAAATAAAAACATGATTACAGATATAACAAATGATAATCCAGAAATTTTTTTAGAAAAAGAACTTCAGTTAAGAAAATTAAATGGACTTCCTCCTTTTCAGAGATTCATTTCATTAATAATTACAGGTCTTAATGAAAAAAAAACTGAGCAAGAAGCAAATAGATTTAAAATTTATATAGAGAAAATTTTAGATGGAAAAGTATTAGGACCTGTAAATTCTCCTATATTTCGTATCCGAAAAAAATTTAGAGTAAGGCTATTAATAAGATCAAAAAAAACTTTAAATATTCAAAAAAAATTAGCTTTTTTAATATCAAATTTTAAGTTTTTAAATGGAATAAAACTGACAGTTGATGTTGATCCAATAAACTTCAATTAATCAACAAAATATCAACCTATTTAGACAACGAGATACTTGAAGACAATACTTGCATATGTTAATTAATTTTCGAATTTTATAAACTTGTCAATTCATATAAGGATCTAAATTGAGTAAAAAGGACAGTCTCTCTGAGGTTACGTTTAGCAGATATTCTCTGGCTCTTTATGAACTAGCGGATGAGTCTAAACTTGTTAAGGATATAGAAAATCAAGCTTTAACAATGGTTGATTTGATATCTAAAAGTGAAGATTTGAAATTTTGCATTAAAAGTCCAACAATAAATAAAAGCGAGTTGGAAAAATTAATAAACATAATATCTGAAAAGACCAATATAAATGAATTATTTAAAAGATTTCTCTTATTTCTTATAGATAAAAGAAGATTTTTTTACGTTGATAGAATTCTAAAAGAATTTATTGAAACTTGTTCCAAAAAAAGAGGCGAAATAAAAGCCGAGTTGATATCTGCAAAGGAATTAAGTGAAAACGATATAGAAAACGTAAAAAAAGATTTATCAAATTCCTTTAACTCAAAAATAAGGCTAAGCTATAAAAATGATAAAAGTTTAGTTGGTGGTTTGATCTTACAAGTTGGAAGTACCATGATTGATACATCAATTAAAAATAAATTACAAAAAATTGAAAAACAAATGATAGAGGCATAAATGGAAATAAATCCTTCAGAAGTTACAAAAATATTAAAAGAGCAAATAAAGAAATTCGGTGATAAGGCTGAAATTACTGAGGTAGGACAGGTTTTATCTGTTGGAGATGGTATAGCCAGAGTGTATGGATTAGATAACGTTCAAGCTGGTGAAATGGTAGAGTTTTCTGATGGCTCTAAAGGTATGGCTTTAAACTTAGAAAGTGAAAACGTAGGTGTTGTAATATTTGGAGATGACAGAGCAATTAAAGAGGGAGACACTGTAAAAAGAACTGGTGAAATAGTAGATACTCCAATTGGAAAGGAACTATTAGGTAGAGTAGTTGACGGTTTAGGGAATCCTATTGATGGCAAAGGTGCTTTGGATAAAAATATTAAAAAGAGCAGAGTTGAAGTAAAAGCGCCAGGAATTATTCCTAGAAAATCTGTGAGCGAGCCGATGCAATCTGGTTTAAAAGCAATTGATAGTTTAGTTCCTATTGGAAGAGGACAACGGGAGTTGATTATAGGGGACAGACAAACAGGTAAAACCGCAGTTGCAGTTGATACAATAATTAATCAAAAAAAAATAAATGAGAGCGGAGATGAAAAGCAAAAGTTATATTGCATTTATGTTGCAATAGGACAAAAAAGATCAACAGTAAGACAAATTCAAAAGACATTAGAAGAAGCTGGAGCAATGGAATATACAACTATTGTTGCTGCTACAGCTTCAGATGCAGCTCCATTACAGTTTTTAGCCCCATATACCGGTTGTACAATGGGGGAATTTTTCAGAGACAACGGTATGCATGCTTTGATAATTTATGACGATTTATCTAAGCAAGCCGTCGCCTATAGACAAATGTCTTTATTGTTAAGAAGACCCCCTGGAAGAGAAGCATATCCTGGTGATGTATTTTACCTTCATAGCAGATTACTAGAAAGAGCTGCTAAACTTGGAGATGAGCATGGCGGTGGTTCTTTGACAGCATTACCAATAATTGAAACACAAGCTGGAGATGTTTCTGCTTACATACCAACAAATGTTATATCTATTACTGATGGACAAATATTTTTAGAAACAAATTTATTTAACCAAGGAATTAGACCCGCAATTAACGTTGGTCTTTCAGTTTCAAGAGTTGGATCCGCTGCACAAACAAAAGCAATGAAAAAGGTTTCAGGATCAATGAAGTTAGAACTGGCTCAATACAGAGAAATGGCAGCTTTTGCTCAATTTGGATCTGATCTTGACGCTTCAACTCAAAAGCTGTTAAACAGAGGTTCGAAGCTAACTGAGCTTTTAAAACAAAAACAATTTTCTCCAATGACAGTTGCTGAACAAGTTATTTCAGTATTTTGTGGAGTAAGGGGATATCTTGACGATGTAGATCAAAAAGATATTTCTGATTTTGAAAATAAAATTTTGCAAAAATGTAAAAATGATAAACCAGAAATTTTAGAGGCTATTTCAAGTGCAGGTAAACTAGAAGAAGATACTGAAAAAATGTTAATTGAATTAATTAACGAATTTAAGAAAGGTTTAAAATAAAAGCAAATGGCAAGTCTAGATGATCTAAAAAAAAGAATAACAAGTGTGAAATCAACACAAAAGATAACTAAGGCAATGAAAATGGTAGCCGCAGCAAAACTTAAAAGAGCTCAGGAAAATGCAGAGAAGGGTCGTCCATATTCTGAAAAAATGAATAATATAATTTTAAATTTATCAAATGGAATATCGGATAAAGAAAATGCACCAAAGCTTTTAGCTGGAACAGGTCAAGACAAAGTGCATTTATGTGTGGTATTAACATCAGATAGAGGTCTTTGTGGTGGCTTTAACTCAAATATTATTAAAAAAGCAAAAGCATACTTTAGCAAAATGGTAAGTGAAGGGAAAAATTTTAAAATTATAACTGTAGGATCCAAGGGCGATGATCAGCTTAAGAGACAATATAATGATAAAATAGTGGAGAGAATATCGTTTAAAGACTCAAAAAATGTAAATTTTTTTGATGCTGAAAAGGTCTCAAAGATGATTATTGAAAGCTTCCAAAAAAATGAATTCGATGTATGTACAATTTTTTATAATAGGTTTAAGAATGTAATCACTCAAATTCCACAAGCTCAGCAAATAATACCTTTGGAAACCTCTGACACTAAAAAGGAAGATGAAAAGGATAATTATGAATTTGAGCCAGAAGAAGATGAAATATTAGGAAATTTGTTGCCAAAAAATATTTCTACACAAATTTTTAAAGCTATGTTAGAAAATTCAGCTAGCGAACAAGGTTCTAGAATGAGTGCAATGGATAATGCAACAAGAAATGCTGGAGAAATGGTTGATAAGTTGACAATTCAGTATAATAGAAGCAGACAAGCAGCTATTACAAAAGAACTAATAGAAATAATATCAGGAGCGGAAAGTTTATAATTATGAGAAAAGGAAAAATTACACAAATTATTGGTGCGGTAGTTGACGTTAAGTTTGACGGAGAACTGCCTGAAATTTTAACTGCCTTAGAGTGCAAAAATGGAGATAATAGGCTAGTGTTGGAAGTTGCCCAACATCTTGGAGAAACAAGTGTAAGAACTATTGCAATGGATGCAACAGAAGGTTTAAAGAGAGGAGACGAAGTTACAGATACTGGAGCTCCTATAAAGGTACCGGTTGGTCCAGAAACTTTAGGAAGAATTGTAAATGTAATTGGAGAGCCAATTGATGAAAAGGGTGAGATCAATACAAAAGAAAATTGGCCAATACATAGAGCTGCCCCAGAGTTTAACGATCAATCAACTGAAACAGAAATCTTAGTTACTGGAATTAAGGTTGTTGATCTGTTAGCTCCTTACGCTAAAGGAGGAAAAATTGGTTTATTTGGCGGTGCAGGTGTAGGAAAAACAGTTTTAATTATGGAATTAATCAACAACGTAGCAAAAGCGCACGGTGGATTCTCAGTTTTTGCAGGAGTTGGAGAAAGAACTAGAGAAGGTAACGATCTTTATCATGAAATGATTGAGTCTGGAGTAATAAAACCAGATGGAGCAGGTTCAAAGGCCGCTTTAGTTTACGGTCAAATGAACGAACCTCCTGGAGCAAGAGCAAGAGTTGCTTTATCAGGACTTACAGTTGCTGAGTATTTTAGAGATCAAGAAGGCCAAGATGTATTATTTTTTGTTGATAATATTTTTAGATTCACGCAAGCAGGCTCAGAAGTGTCTGCATTGTTAGGACGTATCCCATCTGCTGTTGGATATCAACCGACCTTAGCAACGGATATGGGAAATTTACAAGAAAGAATTACAACTACTAACAAAGGATCAATTACATCAGTTCAGGCAATATATGTACCTGCTGATGACTTAACTGATCCAGCACCAGCGACCTCATTCTCACACCTTGATGCTACAACCGTTCTTTCAAGACAAATAGCTGAATTAGGAATTTATCCAGCAGTTGATCCACTTGACTCAACTTCTAGAATTTTAGATCCAAGAATAGTCGGTGATGAACATTATAGAGTTGCAAGAGAAGTTCAAAAAATTTTACAGACTTATAAATCTTTGCAAGATATTATTGCAATTTTAGGTATGGATGAATTATCCGAGGAAGATAAATTAACTGTTGCAAGAGCAAGAAAAATTCAAAGATTTTTATCACAACCGTTTTTTGTTGCAGAAGTTTTTACTGGTTCACCGGGAAAATTAGTAGATCTAGAGGCAACAATCAAAGGCTTCGATGCAATTTGCAAAGGTGAGTATGATCATTTACCTGAAGCAGCCTTTTATATGGTTGGAACTATCGAAGAAGCCATAGAGAAAGCTGAGAAAATGTCAAAAGATGCTGCTTAATGAGTGAAGAATTTAAATTAGAAATAGTTAATCCTGAAAAATCATTTCTAAATAAAGAGGATGTTTCAGAGGTTGTTGTGCCTGCTTTCGAAGGGGAGATGGGTATACTTAAAGATCATATTTCAATCATTTCATTTTTAAAACCTGGAATACTTAAGGTTTTTTCAAAGAGAGGTGAGGACAAATACTACGTAGAGGATGGTATAATAGAGTTTAAAGAAAATACCTTGTCTGTTTTGACTAGTTCAATATTTAGTTTAGATAAAATAGACAAAAATTATATTTCTCAATCTTTAAGTGAAACGGAAAAACTCTTAGGTAAAGATGATTTAGATGATCAGAGTAGATTTTTAATTTCACAAAAAATTGATGTTTTAAAGTCTATAAACTCTAATTAGGAACAACCTTTTTAATCTCCCTAGTAACTTTTTGATAAACTTCTTTTTTAAAATCTACTACTGCATCATTTAATTTATCAATATCTATCCATTTCCATTCAAGGAATTCTGGCTTAGCAGTATTTATGTTTATTTCCTCGTCTGAACCATTAAATTTCATTATAAACCATTTTTGTTTTTGACCCTTAAACTTTCCTTTCCAAATTATACCTAAAAGACGCTTTGGAAGTAAGTAAGTAATAAAATCATCTATCTCTCTGATTAATGTAACACTCGTAATACTTGTTTCCTCTTTAAGTTCTCTTATTGCTGCCTCAAAATAATTTTCATTTTTATCTTTTCCGCCTTGGGGCATTTGCCAAAAATTTTTAGGATTGTCAATTCGTTTAGCTACTAATACTTTATTTCTTGAGTTTAAAACTACAATTCCTACACCATCTCTGAGAGGCAATTTTTGAAGGTCTATTTCCATCTTATCCGTTTAAAAGTTTTACGGCAAAATCTAATTGGTTATCACTTTCGGTATTAATTCTAAATTCATCAGAGTCTTCTGATATTTCAATATCGGGATCAACCCCAACTTCAGAAATCGAAACACCTGAAGGTAGATAATATTTTGAAATAGTTAATCGTATAGCTCCATTATTTTTTAATGGAATAATTGATTGTACAGAACCCTTACCATAAGTAGTTTCCCCAATAAGTATTGCTCTTTTATGATCTTTTAAGGCTCCGGCTAATATTTCAGATGCTGAAGCTGAGCCATTATTAATTAATACAACTAAGGTTTTCCCGTTTAGTATATCTCCAGTGTTAGCAAACCATTTTCTGTTTTCATTTTCTTTCCTTGACTTAGTTGAAACAATCTCACCATCTGAAAGGAAGAAGTCCGAAATTTTAATAGCCTGAGATAATAGTCCTCCAGGATTATTTCGTAAATCTAATATATATCCATTTATCTTCTTGTCTTTATCAAACTCTCTAATTTTTTTTTTTACCTGTGCACTACTATTTTCATTAAATGCTGTTAATCTTATATATCCAATATTGTTATCTATCTTTTCAGATTTTACGGATTGAATTTTAATTATTTTTCTAGTTATATTAAAAACTAGGGCTTTTCTTTCTCCTCTTCTTCGAACGGTAATTTCAATATCTGAACCGACAGGGCCTCTCATCAAGTCAACTGCTTCACTTAATGTTTTACCTTGGACTTGGTGATTATTAATCTTTACAATATAGTCTCCCGCTTTAACTCCAGCTTCATATGCTGGCGATTCATCGAGAGGTGATATTACTTTAACAACACCTGCTTCCATACTTACCTCAATACCCAAACCACCAAATTCTCCACTTGTTTCTGTCCTCATACTTTCAAAAGTCTCTGGAGACATATATGCAGAATAAGGATCTAAGGATTGAAGTACCCCATTTATTGCTGCATCCATAACTTCATTTTGATTAATCTCATCTACGTATTCTTTATTAATTTTATCTAGAACATCACTAAAAATGTCTATTTTTTCATAAATAGTAGTTTCATCATTTGCTGAATATGAAGGTTTTGTTAGAACAATTAATATAAAGATAAATATATTTATGAGTTTAAATAATTTCATATAATTAATTTTTCTTTTGGAATTAGTTCTGACCACATTTTTTCTAATTCATAAAATTTTCTTTTCTCAGGGTTAAATATATGAATTATTATATCAATTCCATCTATAAGCTTCCAATCATTGCTCTCATTTCCTTCAATTTTACAATTTTTTATTCCACTCATTTTTATTTCTTCAACAACTTGTTCTGACAAAGCCTGTATATGTCTAGATGAAGTTCCACTTGCTATAATCATGTAATCAGCAATTGAGCTTTTATTTTTTAGATCAATACTTATTACATCTAACGCTTTGTTAGTATCTAGTGTTTTAAGAATTAATGATTTTAGATTTGAGATTTTATCCATTAATTATCAATTAGACTATCAAATTTTTCTTAATTGAGAAGATGAAATATTAACTTTTTTGAATTTAATAAATTTCAATCTTTTTTTACTGATCTTCTTATATGCTATAGATTTAAGACATTCTGATTTAAAATTATCTCTATCAAAGACTAGTATTTGACAAATTTTTGGAATTTCTTGCCAGTTTCTCCATTTATGGAATTTTATCAGGTTATCTGCTCCCATGATAAAATAAAAATCTGTATTTTGATTTTTTTTACAAAGGTATTTAATGTACTTATACGTTCTATTAGATTTGCATTTATTTTCAATATAAACGACTTCTATAAATTTATGTCTTAAAACTAGTTTTTTCGATAGAGCTATCCTCTTATGTAAACTGAAAAAGCATTTTTTTTTAAAAGGATTTCTTTTTGTTATAACCCAAAAAACTTTATTTAATTTAAATTTTTTTTTTGCTTCTTTTGAAATTTTAATATGGCCTAAATGAGCAGGATCAAAACTACCTCCTAAAATTCCAATTTTATTATGTAATTTTTTTCTCAATTTATTTTCTTATTTGTCCTGTCCCAAAAACTTCGTATTTATAAGACACAAGTTGACCTAGTCCGACAGGGCCCCTTGGAGGTAAGTTGTTAGTTGATATTCCCACCTCTGCTCCAAAACCAAATTCACCTCCATCAGCAAATTGTGTTGATGTGTTATGCATAGTTATTGAACTTTTTACATTTTTTAAAAAAATCTCTGATGTCCTTTTATTTCTACAAATTATTGCATCAGTATGTTTTGTCCCATATTTATTTATATGCCTTATAGCTTCGTTTACATCTTTAACTGATTTGATGGAGACTTTTGACGCCAAATATTCTGTTTTCCAATTTTTTTCAGATGCTAAAATAGTATTTCCTTTATAAATTTTTCTAATTTTATTGTCAGTATAAACAACACACTTATTACTTTCTAGTTTGGTGATTAATGCTTTGGAAAATTTTTTTAATAATTTTTCATTTAATAAAATGGTTTCAGTAGCGCCACAAATAGCAGTATTTCTTAATTTTGCATTTAAAACTACTTTTAAAGCCATATTTAAATTTGCACTTTTGTCGATGTAAGTATGACATAATCCTTCTAGGTGTCCAATAACTGGCAATTTAGATGTCTCTTGAACTTTTTTTACCAGATTTTTTCCACCTCTAGGTATAATTATATCTATATATTTTGTCATTTTTGAAAGTATATAATCTACTACTTTTCTATTTTTTATATTAATAAATTGCACATAGTTTGGATCAACTTTACAAATTTTTAGAGATCTTCTAAATAAGTTAGATAATATTTTATTAGTAAAATAGGCCTCTGAACCTCCTTTTAAAATAACGCAATTACCGGATTTAAAACATAAACATGATACATCAGATGTAACATTTGGCCTACTTTCATAAATTATACCGATCACCCCGATAGGGACAGAAACTTTTTTAATTTTAAGTCCATTTGGTCTTTTCCACTGTTCTAAAATTTTATTAGTTGGATCTTTTAACTTTAATATTGACTTAATTGAATTAACAATTGCATTAATTTTATTTAAGTCTAATTCTAACCTAGATATAAAATTAGATTTTAATCCAATTTTTTTTGCGTAATCTATATCTTTTTTATTTTGCAATAAAATAAGTTTTCGGTACTTATTAATTGATAGTGCATAATGAGTTAAAACTCTATTTTTGGTGTCTTTGTCTATTTTCTTTTCAAAAGCTTTTTTTGATTTTTTCCCAAGTCTCTCAAAATATTTTTTCATTATATAGCCACCATATCATCTTTATGAACAACTTCAGATTTAGCAATATATCCTAATAACTCTTGGATTTTATTTGAATGTTGTCCCTTAATTTTTAAGATCTCTTCTGATGTAAATGAACTTAACCCTCGAGCATATTCATTCATATTTTTATTAAGAATTTTAATATGATCGCCTTTATTAAATTTACCGTTTACTTTTTTTATTCCTGCTGCAAGTAGACTTTTTCCTTGTTTTAAAGCTTTGATTGCTCCATCATCAATAACTAATTCACCTTTAGGTGAAATTGAGCTAATTATCCATTTTTTTCTAGCATCGAGTTTTGATATCTCAGTTATAAACCAAGTACAGTTATTTTCTTTTTGTATTTGACTTATGGGTTTTAGAATTAATCCATTTGCAATTACCATCTGACATCCAGATTTTTGACAAACTTTAGCAGCATCTATCTTTGTTTTCATTCCTCCAGTTCCATAAATTCCACTTTCATTACTTGCGATTCTTTCAATTTTTTCATCAATTTTATTAATCTTTTTAATTAATACTGCGTCTTTAAAAAGTTTTGGATTTTTTGTGTACAGACCATTTACATCTGAAAGTAAAATCAAACAATCTGCTCCTGAAATTTGAGCTACTCTGGATGCTAATCTATCGTTATCACCATATTTGATTTCTGAAGTTGCAATACTATCATTTTCATTCACAATAGGTATAAATCCAAGCTGGAATAAATTGTTTATAGTTCTTTTTGCATTAATTGCTCTTCTTCTTTGTTCGGTATCCTCAAGGGTAAGTAGAATCTGAGAAAGATTTAATTTTATTTTATTAAAATTTTTTTTAAAAAGATTCATTAGTTCTATTTGTCCAATTGAAGCAACCGCTTGGCTTTTATCTAATTTTAAGTTTGACTTTTTTAAATTTAATTTTTTGCATCCTAAAGCAATTGCACCAGAGGTGATTATTATAATCTTCTTACCTTGTTCAGAAAGTTTTTTTATATCTTTTGAAAACTCGACTAGCCATTTAGTTCTAATTTTCATATTATCATCAATTAATAAAGATGATCCAATTTTAACAGCAACAGTTTTTGAATTTTTAAGATACATAGTTTATTAATTTTGATTTTATTTTTGCTACACTTCTCGATTCTATTGTTGACATATTTAAAGTTTTTTTTTTAATTTTAATTTCAAATTCATTAATTTTTTTTTGTAAATCATTCTTTTCAATAAGGTCAATTTTGTTAAATACTATAATTTCCTTTTTTTTTATCAATTCTTTTCCATAATTTTTGAGTTCATTTCTTACTTGTTTATATGATGAAATTAAGTCATCTTCATTAATATCAATCAAATGAAGAAGAGTTTTGCATCTCTCAATATGTTTTAAAAATTTAATTCCTAAACCTGTTCCTGTGTGTGCTCCTTCGATTAACCCAGGAATATCTGCCAAAGTAATTTCTTTATCGTCGTAGACTGCAACTCCTAAATTTGGGTTTAGCGTTGTGAATTTATAATTTGCAATTTTTGGTGTAGCACTTGTCATAGAGGCTAACAAACTTGATTTTCCAGCATTTGGTAAACCAATTATTCCAATATCTGCTATTGTTTTTAATTGAAGCCAAATCCAAAATTCTTCGCCTTTTACACCTTTTGTAATTTTTTTGGGCGCTCTATTTGTTGAGGATTTAAATTTAGTATTTCCAAAACCTCCTCTACCACCTGTAGCAACAATAAATTCGTCATTATTATTCTTAAAATCATATATAAGAGTTTTATTATCTTCCTCAAAGACTTGGGTTCCAATAGGAACTTTCAGAAAAAGATCCTCCCCATTTTTACCAGTCATTTTTTTCCCTTTTCCGTCTTGTCCCCTTTGAGCTTTAAAATGTTGCTGATATCGATAATCAATTAAAGTATTTAAGTTTCTTTCTGATTTTAAAATTATAGAACCTCCCTTACCGCCATCTCCACCATCAGGTCCACCGAATTCTATAAATTTTTCCCTTCTAAAACTAGGTGATCCAGAACCACCGTCTCCTGCTTTAATGAATATTTTGACTTGATCTAAAAATTTCATGATACAACACCTTTAAATTAATATGTTGTATATTAATTGGGCTTTACAGATACAAATGTTCTATCTGATTTAGTTTTTTTATACTCAACAGTTCCTTTTATTTTAGAAAAAATAGAGTGGTCTTTCCCCATACCTACATGTTCACCAGGGAAAATTTTGGTACCTCTTTGTCTAACAATTATATTTCCAGGTATTACTTTTTGACCAGCATAAATTTTGACACCGAGCCTTCTACCAGCACTATCTCTACCGTTCCTAGATGATCCACCTGCTTTTTTTGTAGCCATAATCTATCCCGTATATTTACTCTTTAATTTTCTCTTTTTTAGTCTTTTCTTTTGACTTTTCTGTCATTTTTACTGCTTCAGATATAACTTTTCCATCTTTAGCAATTATTTTGTTTATTCTTATTAATGAAAATTCTTGTCTGTGTCCATTTTTTCTTCTTGAGTTCTTTCTTCTTCTTTTTTTAAAAATTAGTACAGTTCTATTTTTACCATTTTTTAAAATCTCAGCTTCAACTTTAGCACCTTCAATTTTAGGTGAGCCAACTTCTGCATCATTTTCATCTCCATAAGCAAGTATATTTTTAAATTCAACTTTTTCTTTATCAATTAATTTTTCAACTTTAAGGATTTCACCAGCTTTTACTTTGTACTGTTTTCCACCAGTTTGTATGATTGCAAATGACATAAAATAATCTTTAATTTATGCTGCAATATAGTTATACGGTATTTTTAGTCAAGCGATATCGATTAAAAATTATCCTTTAAATCCCTTAATTTTGAAAATTCTTTTAAGTTTTTAGCTCTTAGAAAAATATTACAATCTAATTCCTCTTTTATAGTAGACGGAACAGTGGGTATGCCTTTATCTAATTTTTTCTTAATATCTGCAATTTTTATCTTAAGCTCTGAGTTATTTTTATCAAACTTATTACAGAAAATAGAGTTGTTTAAAGTATACTCATGTCCAAAATATATTTTTGTTTCTGGAGATAATTTTTTTAATTTTGACAATGAGTTAAACATGTCATCATAACTTCCTTCAAAAATCCTGCCACAACCTAAAGAGAATAAAGTATCTCCTGTAAAAATTATTTTTTCATTAAAAAAAGAAAAACAAATATGACCTGATGTGTGTCCAGGTACGTGAATAACTTTAAATTCGAATGGATCATCTTTCCAAATCTGGTTATCCTCCAAAAAAATATCAATCTTAGGAATTCTTTCTTTATCGTCCTTAAAAGCAAGAATTTTTGCACCAAATTTGCTTTTTAAAATATTATTACCACCAATATGATCATGATGATGATGGGTGTTCAGAATAAATTTTAAATTTATTTTATTATTTTCTATATATTTTAATATTGGTTGAGCTTCACCTGGATCAACTACACATGCATTTAAACTTTTTTCATCAATTAGTAAATATGAAAAGTTATCTTGAAGACAATTTATTATTTTGATTTGCATATTATTTTTCTATAACAAAAATACCCAATTCGGAAAAAAAATTTTTAATTTTCAAGTTTTTTAAATTAATTTTAATATCTCTTTTTTTACAATAATTTTCAAAATCCTTAATCGAACACATATGTAAGTTTGGTGTATTATACCATTCGTTTGGTAAGTTTTCTGTTATTGGCATAGTACCTTTTAAAAGCAAATGTAATCTAACTTTCCAATGCCCAAAGTTAGGTATGGATACAACTGCTTTTTTACCAATTCTTAACAGCTCATTTAAAACGTTTTCAGGGTCTAAAAAGGCTTGTAAAGTTTGACTTAAAATTACAAATTCAAAAGAGCTATCCGGAAATTGTTTTAAATCTTTTTCTGCATCACCCTCAATTACTGTTAAGCCTTTTTCAACACATTTTTGGACATTTGATTTAGACAATTCAATTCCTCTTATGTCACTACTAATATTTTCTGTAATATATTTCATTAGTTCACCAGTTCCACATCCTACATCTAAAATCTTTGAATTTTTTTCCAACAATTTAGCAATACTATAAAATTCTTTTTTCATTTAATTTTCTTATAAGAAGTATTTAAAAAATTTTTAACTGTATTAAGGAAGTCTGGAACATCAAGTAAAAAAGAGTCATGTCCCTTATCAGATGAAATTTCAACAAACCCAACATTTTTTCCAATTGCATTAAGCGCAATCACTATCTCTCTATTTTCGGAGGTTGGATAAAGCCAATCTGAGGTAAATGATATAATAAAAAATTTTGTATCACTTTTTTCAAAAGCTTTTGATAAATTTCCATCAAACCTTTTTGTTAAGTCAAAATAATCCATTGCCCTTGTAATATATAAATAGCTGTTCGCATCAAACCTATCTACAAAAACTGAACCTTGGTATCTCAAATAGCTCTCTATTTGAAAGTCAGCATCAAAACTGAATTTTAAATCATCCCTTTCTTGCAACTTTCTTCCAAATTTTTCTTGAAGACCAGCTTTAGATAAATAAGTTATGTGAGCTGCCATTCTTGCTACAGCGAGACCTTTATCTGGCTGTTTATTTTTTTCTTCATAAAATCCATCTTCCCAATTTCTGTCCGCCATTATTGATTGTCTCCCAAGTTCATTTAGAGCTATATTTTGAGCTGAATGACTTGCAGTACATGCAATTGGAATTGCTGTAAAAGCTTTATCTGGAAAATTTGATACAAATTGAAGTACTTGCATTCCACCCATGGATCCACCTATAACACTAAACAACTTTTCAATTTTGAAATGTTCTAAAAGATTATATTGAGCATTAACCATATCGTTAATAGTTAGTACGGGAAAATTTGTTCCATAGGGTTTATTTGTATCAGGGTTTATATCGCTTGGTCCAAAAGAACCCATACAGCCGCCTATAACATTTGCAGCAATTATAAAATATTTATCAGTATCGATAGCTTTTCCAGGACCAAGAGCATAACTCCACCAACCATCTTTTTTGGTAATTGGATTTATCCCAGAAGCAAATTGATCGCCAGTTAATGCGTGAAAAATTAATATAGCATTATTTTTTTTATCGTTTAATTTCCCGTAGGTTTCATAAGCCAACGGAAAGTTATTAATTGTCTGACCACAATCTAATTTTAGTGATTTTTTAACTATAATTTTTTTTATATTATTAAATTTACTCATATTAATTGCTGATGAATTGGAGAAAAAAAACTTATTTAGCGGTTTTTTTTAAGCGCTCGCAATTCAGTTTAAATCAGCGCAGATAATGTTTACATTATTGATTTTTATATGTCAAATTTTAAGGAATTTTACTTATTTAATTTAAGTAAATTATGAATTAATTATATATACCAGAAAAATATTTAATTATGAAATTAACGAAATTCAAAGAGCTTAAATTTAAATCATATAAACCAGGAAAATATGAAATACCCAGTTTAAAAGAAAAAAGAAAAATAATTAAATTATCAGCAAATGAGTCTGCGTTGGGCGCAAGTTCAAAAGTAAAAGCAATTTTAAGAAATAATATTAGTACTTCAAAATATCCAGATTACACCTCAAAGTTATTAAGAAAACAAATTTCAACTAAATTTAAATGTGACTCGAATAAAGTAATTTGTGGATCTGGATCAGATGAGATTATTCAAATGCTATGCCAACTATTTTTGACAAAAGGAGATCATGTCATTGTTCCAGAATTTAGTTTTTTAATGTATAGAATTTATGCATCTATATCAGGAGCTAAAGTTCTTTTTTCGAAAGAAAAAAATTATAGGATCTCGGTAGATAACATAATTAAAAAAGTAAACAAAAAAACTAAAATCGTTTTCCTGGCGAATCCTAACAATCCCACAGGTACATATTTATATAAAAATGAATTAATTAATTTAAGAAAAAGATTAAGAAAAGATATTTTGCTGGTAATAGACGATGCATATTATGAATACATGAAAGATAAAAATTATGCATCAGGCTTGAAAATTTTCAAGAATTCTAAAAATGTTTTTATATTAAGAACGTTTTCTAAAATTTATGGATTGGCAGCTTTAAGAATTGGATGGGGATATGGTGATAAGAAAATTATAGATGCTTTGAATTTTATTAAACCACCATTTAATGTTAATGAAATCGCTCAATTATGTGCAATAGAAGCGTTAAAGGATAATAAATTTATTAATAAATCAATAAAACATAACTTGTATTGGAGTAAAAAAATTAAAGAGAATCTAGAAAAATTTGATATTTACTCAAATAAAATTAGTGCTAATTTTCTTTTGTTAAGTTTTAATCGTTGCAAATTATCAGCAATAGCATTTGAAAAAAAATTAGAAAAAAGAGGTATTATACTTAGAGAAATGAATTCATATGGAATTGATAATCATTTAAGACTAACAATTGGAAATAACTCAGAAAATCAATTATTTCTGAGCGAATTAAAAAAAATATTTAAAAATGTTTAATAAAATTTTAATTATTGGATGTGGATTGATTGGCTCCTCAATTTTGAGGGCATCAATAAAAAAAAAAATATCAAAAAAAGTTTATATTTTAGAAAAATCAAATAGTCATATTAAGCAAATTAAAAAATTAAAATTAAAGTGCGAAATTTTGAAAGATCTTAAAACACAAATTCCTAATTTAGATATGATAATTTTTTGTACGCATTTAAGTGAATATACTAAAATTTTAAAAAAATTTGATAAATATATTGGCAGAAATACTATCATTACAGATGTTGGGTCATCCAAAGAAAAAATTTTAAAAAATATAAAAACTAATATTGGAAAAAAAGTTAATTGGATTTCAAGCCATCCAATAGCAGGTTCTGAGGTTAGCGGTCCTAAATTTGGTGATGAAAATTTATTTTTAAATAAATGGTGTGTTTTAATTAAAGACAAAAATACAAAAAAAAAAAACATACAAATATTATCAAAGTTTTGGAGTAAAATCGGAAGTAAAATTATTTTTATGAACTCAAAAGAGCATGACCATATTTTTTCAATTACAAGCCATATACCACATCTGGTTGCTTATAATATGGTCAAAACTGCAATGAATTTTGAAAAGAAAAAAAAATCCAATATTGTAAAATTTAGCGCTGGAGGTTTAAGAGATTTTACAAGAACAGCTGCCTCAAATGAAGTTATGTGGAAAGATATTTTTTTAAACAATAAAGAAAATATCATTAAAGGCATTGATCTTTTTATGAATAATCTGCGTGAGTTCAAAAGATTAATTAATATGAAAAATGAAAAAAAATTAATTAAAATAATGAAAGATTCAAAAAAAATTCGAAAAAAGATAATTTCCTCAAAACAAGATGTAAATTTACCTGACTTTGGAAGAAGATAATGCTTTTTCTAAGTCCTGAATATAATTTTTGAATTTCGCAGTTCCTTTTAGAGAATTTTTATAAATAGGTTGTCTGGCTTGATTAAAGCTAACAGTTTTTATCAATCTTTTATTATTATAAAACTCTAAACATTTGTCTTGCCATTCTAACCCACACAAATTGATAATTTCTTTTATCTTATTTTCTGAGTTATTAATTAAATCTTCATAATCAAGATCATAAATTTCTTGCTCAAAATAACTTTTCCAAAAAACCATTAGGTTTTGGTAAATCTTATAGTATTTTGCTAAGTCATTTATATCATTGGAAAATAACATACCCGAAAAGTCGTTCTTATATATTGACCAACTATTTTCTAATGCATTCCTTTTACAATGAATTATAACCGAATTTGGAAACATGATTTTAATTAATCCAATCCATCTAAAATTAAGTGGCGCTTTATCTGTTATAATATCCAGTTTTGTCATTTTTTTTAATAATATCTAAATAACTTTCTCTATATTTTGTAAGCACTTCCTCTAAATTAGAAATTTCATTATAATTATTTATTATATTTTTTAGGTAAGTATCCAAAAGTGGCAGTTCCCCAGCACCATAGACTTTATCGTGGCTTGATAAAATTTGTTCAACTAAAGAAGTTCCAGTTCGCGGCATTCCTAGAACAAATATCATTTTTTTTTTATTCGTATTTTCTAAAAATTTATTACTTTTCAACTTTTTTTGAAATTCTTTTATTTTTTCAAAAAATTTTATCTCATTATCAATATTAAATTTCGTAAATTCCTTTTTTATTTCGTTGGCTCTTTTTATTTGTTTATATGATTTTTCATATTCCCCAGTATCTTCGTATATTTTTCCTAATGCAAAAGCTAACTCTTTAATTTCCAATTTATGAAGGTTTTTATTTTTTATTTTTTCCTCTAATAAGGTTATATATTCATCATTTTTATTATATTTTTTTAAAGTGGATAAATTTTTGTCAGCTTTAGTAAAATTTTTATTTATATTTAAGGTTTTATGGAAATATTTTTCAGCATCTTCATATTTTCCTGAATTTTTAAGAAAGCAGGCATAGTTGAAATTTGTTTCTAAAACATTTTCGTTAATGCTCAATGCTTTTAAATAAAGTTTTTCACATTCTTCTGAATTATTAATCTCATCATATAAACCGGCAAGGTTATTAATTGTATTGATAAATCTTGGATTTATTTTTAAAACCCTATTAAAATAATCTTCCGCTTTTATATAATCTTTTTTTTTGTAATACCCCAATCCAATATTATTTAAAAAATTTGTGTTATCTTTACTTCTTTTTAATGCATCACTTAATAGATCAATTGATTTATCATATTCTCCTTTTGCCTGATATGTTAAAGCCAAAAGATTATATAATGCCTCTTGTTTCGGGAATTTTTTAATTAAATAATTAGTTTCAAAAATTACTTCTTCATAATGCCCAGTTTTCATTTTATTTACTAAAATATTAAATTTTTCTTCCAGGTTCATATTTTTAAATTTTTATAATTTTTTTGACTTTTAGTTTTGCGGTTTCATTAATTAATTTAATTGTTTTTTTTATATCCATTATCAGCACCTTTTTTTTTGGTCCATAAGCATGAATTAGTCTTTTTTTATTTAAACAAATAGCAACATGACCTTTCCAATAAATAATATCACCTTTTGAAAAATCAATTATTTTTTTTTTCCCCTTTTTAAATAAAATTTGATCTTTTGTATCTCTTGGGAAAAATTTGTTATTATATAAATAAAATAATTGGATAAGAGCGGAACAATCTATCCCTTTAAAGGATTTACCTCCCCATATATATCTGCAGTTTCTAAAGTAATTTAGAATTTTCACAAAATTTACTTCTTTATGATTTATTGGTTTAAGATCTTTTTTTTTAATCCACTTACCTTTTTCAAATTCTATAAAATTTTTTCTTTTACTTAATACAGGCAGTCTACTGTTGAATGTAAGAAAGTCTTTTGTTTTATTTTGAGAAAATATTCTAGTTTTTAATTTACTAGTTTTGAATATTATTTTTAATTTTCTTTTAAGTTTTTCTTTTTTAATATAACCAGAATAATTATCACTTAGTGTTCTAATTTTTATCCATTTATTTTTGGTTCCAAGAACCCGGACTTTTTCACCATAAATAATCTGACTACTTACTTCAGAATTAGTTGATGGTCTTTTATAAATATTCCTTATTATTGAGGTTGAATACAATTCAGTCATTTAGTTTAATTTTACTTTTTATTACATAAAGAAGAACAAGTGATGGAATTACCATTATTGCTGTAATTATAAAAAATATTCCCCAATCACCATTTAACCAATCAACCAAAGCTCCAGAGGAAGATGCAAGTGTTGTTCTTCCAGCTGTTCCTAAAGAAGCAAGAAGAGCGTATTGAGTAGCGGTGTAATTTCTGTCAACCAACAAGGATATAAAGGCAACAAATGCTACAGTAGCAAAAGCGGCAGCCATATCATCTAAAATTACAGCAATCGCAAATAATAAATAAGATTTATCGCTCCATGCTAAAAAGGAAAAAAGAACGTTTGTTAATGCCATCAATATTCCAGCTAAAAACATTGACTTAATAACACCAGACCTAATCGCAAACATACCACCTAATAGTGTGAAGATAACTGTTGTGATCCATCCAAAAGTTTTCGAATAAAGAGCTATGTCAGATTTTGAAAAACCAATTTCCTTATAAAAAATCACTGACATTCTTCCTAAAAAAGCTTCTCCTATTTTAAAAAGAAAAATAAAACTTATAATTCCAATAGCTATTCCTTTTCCATTATTTTTAAAAAAACTTATTAAAGGTCCTGAAATTGTTGAGGATATCCAAGCTAAAAATTTAGTAAATAAATTATTATAATTCAATTTTTGTAAAATTTTTTTATCTAATTCAAGATGTGAATTTTTAATATTTAAAAAATTTCGTTCATTTATAAATAAGATTCCAATATTTAATAAAATTACAATTACTCCTAGGCCCAAAAAAGATAATTGCCAATAATTTTCTAGACCTAAATTTTCTAAATAATCTGCCAATGTAAGAGCAATAACACCTCCTAATTTATAACCTGACCACCAACCAACGACTGCTATAGCTGCTCCTGCAGCCATAGCTTCTTTTTCATCTTTTTGTATTTGTTCTATTCTTAAAGCGTCAACTGTTATATCTTGTGTCGCGGAAGCTAGTGCAATTATTAATCCCGCCCCAATGACTAAGTTCAAATTCTGCGAAGGATTTACAAAGCTCCAGAATATTAATCCAAGTAAAATTATTATTTGCATTAAAAAAATCCAAGATTTTCTATGGCCGATTTTTTTTGTTAAAATAGGTATCCGGATTCTGTCAATTAATGGCGCCCAGAAATAATTAAAAGCATAGACAGCAAAAATTAAACCAGCCCATCCAATTGTAGATCTTGATAAGCCTTCTTCTTTTAACCATAAACTTAAACTACTTCCGATAATTACCCAAGGAAAACCACTTATAGCTCCAAGTAGTAAAATTTTTAACATTCTTATGTCTTGGTAAAATTTTATACTACTTAAAAATGTTTTTTCTTTTTTAATTTCAATCATTTTTTCCAAAAAGATGGTAAAAATAAAACTAATATAGCAAATAGCTCAAGTCTACCTAATAACATTCCTGCGCTTAGTATCCATTTAGAAAAATCTGGTAAAGTCGAGAAATTTCCACTTGAACCAATTACTGAGCCGAGGCCTGGGCCCACATTAGATATTGATGTAGCCGCACCAGAAATTGAAGTAATAAAATCTAGACCACTCAAAGACAAGAGAGCTGTAATTAAAAAGAAAAGTAAAATGTATAAATATATAAAAGATATAATCGAAGCTAAAAACTTATCATTAACATTGTTATTTTCATATTTAATTACAAAAATTCCTCTTGGAAAAATAATCTTTTTTAATTGATTAATTATAAATTTATATAAAATTTGTATTCTAAATATTTTTACTCCACATGTGGTAGATCCCGCACATCCACCTATAAACATTAAAATTAAAAAGAAAAATAACGAGAAACTACCCCATTGATCAAATTTACCAGTAACATAACCTGTACCAGTTAAAATTGAAATTGAATTAAAACTTATATACCTAAAATCGCTTAAACTGAAATCCTCGATTTTAATAAATAAATAAAAGAAGAGAATTAAAATAGAAAATATAATTAATTTAATAAAAGTTTTAATCTGAGAATCGTTTAAAAAAATTTTTCTATTTCCATTTAAAAACTTAATATATGCAATAAATGGCAAACTTCCCAAGATTATAAATAACATCGCAGTGATTTCTATTTTAACATTATTAAAATGACCTATAGACTCATTATAATTTGAAAATCCTCCTGTTGCTATTGTAGTCATGGAATGAGTTAAACTATCAAAATTACCCATTCCAAAAATTTTGTATACGAGTGCACATAAAAAAGTTAAAACAAAATAGATTAAAATTAATTTTAAAGAGATTTCTTTAGATGATGGTAATATTTCCTCAGAAGAGTCTGTATTTAAGACCTTAAATAAAAGCATACCACCAATATTCATAATTGGCATTAAGGTGATTGCCATTACAATAATTCCTATACCACCAAGCCACTGAAGTAGGGCTCTCCAAAGCAAAACACTTTTTGGGGCTAATTCTAAATTAGAAATTATTGTAGAACCAGTGGTGGTTAAACCTGACATGCTCTCAAAAAATGAATCTGTAAATGATATATTTAGATCAGAGAAATAAAATGGCAATGATCCAAAAATCGCTATTGTTAACCAAGAGAGTGTAGTTAGTAGAAATGCCTGTTTTAAGTTAATTTTCTTCTCATAATCAAGATTTGATAAAACAAACAATACTCCAAATACTAATGTAATTGCTGAAGATGTAATAAACGAAGAATCAATTTCACTAAATATAAATTGCGAGAAAATTGGAATAGCCATAAATATCCCAAGAATTATTTGTAGTACACCAATGATGAAAAAAACTGTTTTATAATTGGACATTTTGTTTGAACATTATTTTATGGTAAATAAATTTCAACACTATAAGAATTAACAAAAACAACCAAATATATGAATTTTTGAAAACTAGTGATCGATAAAGCTAATATAGATAAGACAAACTCTTGGCCTTTTGTTGAAGCCAAAAAAATACTTAAAGAAAGAAACAAATCAATAAAAAGCAAAGGTAAAATTACCCTTCAAACAGGATATGGTCCTAGTGGACTTCCGCATATAGGAACCTTTGGAGAGGTTGCGAGAACCAGCATGATTGTTAATGCATTAGACCAGATTACAGATGTACCTAAAGAAATAATTACTTTTTCCGACGATATGGATGGATTAAGAAAAATTCCAGATAATGTTCCTAATAAAAAAAGATTAGAGGAGAATTTACACAAACCACTTACTTCTGTTCCAGATCCTTTTGAAAAATTTGACAGTTTTGGTGAACATAATAATGAAATGCTTAAAAAATTTTTAGATAATTTTAGTTTTAAATATTCTTTTAAAAGTTCAACAAAACTCTATAAAGCTGGTTTTTTTAACGAAACACTAAATCATATATTAAAAAATTATAACGGAATAATGAATATAATAATCCCAACCCTTGGAAAGGAAAGACAAAAAACTTACTCACCATTTCTTCCAATTTGTCCTAATACAAATAAGGTTTTGGAAATACCAGTTTTAGAGATAGATGAAAAAAAATCAAAAATTATTTTTGATAATAGTGGTGAAAAACTTGAAGCAAGTATTTTAGATGGAAATTGCAAGCTACAATGGAAAGTTGACTGGGCAATGAGATGGTATGCATTAGATATTGATTTTGAGATGTATGGAAAAGATCTTATCGAAAGTGCAATACTATCAACAAAAATTATTAAACTGCTAGGAAAACAAAATCCGAGTGGATTTGCCTATGAACTGTTCTTAGACGAAAAGGGAGAAAAAATTTCAAAATCAAAAGGTAATGGAATAACGATTGATCAATGGCTAGAATACGCTTCTCCAGAAAGTTTATCTTTGTTTATGTATCAAAATCCAAAGAGAGCAAAAAAACTTTATAAAGAAATAATACCAAAATCTGTTGATGAATACTTAGATTTTATTGAAAAAGGTAAGTCCCAGGATGATCTTCAGCTCCTCATGAATCCAGCTTGGCACGTTCATAGTTCAAATATGCCTAAGGAAAATTATATAATGAGCTTTTCTATGCTTTTAAATTTAGTTGAAACTAGCAATGCTGATAATAAAGATTTGTTATGGAAGTTTGTTAAAAAATATAAAACAGATATTTCAGAAAACAAACAACCTATATTTGACAGTTTAGTAGGATATGCAATTAAATATTTTAATGACGTAATAAAAAAGACAAAAAAATACAAAAAACCAAATAATGATGAAAAAAATGCTTTGCAAGCTTTAATAAATGCTCTTGATGATTGTAATGACGAAATGAAACCAGAAGATATTCAAACAAAAATTTATTCTGTTGGAAAAGAAAATGGTTATGAAAAAAATTTACGTGATTGGTTTAAGTTAATTTATGAAGTTGTTTTTGGTGTTGAAAACGGTCCAAGAATTGGTTTTTTTATTAGTTTTTTTGGTGTTAAAGAAACTAAAATTTTAATAAAAGAAAAGTTAAAAAATGTTTGAAAAAATTAGAGGTCTAATATTTAAATTAGATCCAGAAACAGCGCATAATTTAGCAATTAAAACATTAAAGTTTAACTATATACCAAGTAAAAAAGTTCAGCATAATAAACTTTTAGAAACTAAAATCTTTGGTAAAAAAATACCAAACCCCATTGGTATTGCAGCTGGCTTTGATAAAGATGCTGAAGTATATAATTCCTTATTTAAATTAGGATTTGGTTATGTCGAGGTTGGCACTATTACGCCACTCAAGCAGTATGGCAATCCTAAACCTAGAGTTTTCAGACTTGAGGAGGATGAAGCATTAATAAATAGATTAGGATTTAATAATTCAGGTTCAGATAAAGTAAGATCTAGAATATTATCCAGTCCACCTAATGGTCTTTTAGGAATAAATATAGGACCCAATAAAGACACAAAAGATAGAGTAAAAGATTTTTTAGTAGGTTTAAGAAAATTCCATGATATTGGAGACTATTTAACGATAAATATTTCATCACCAAATACTGAAAATTTAAGAAATTTTCATAACGACGAGGAGATGGGTGGACTGCTTCAAGAAATACAAATTGAAAAAGATAAACTGAAAACAAATATTCCTATTGCAATAAAAATTTCTCCTGATTTGGAGCTAAAAAGTATTGATAAAATATGTGAAATTTTAACTAAAAATAAAATTTCTACAGTAATTATTTCAAATTCTACTGATAGAACTAGAGAAAATTTAAAAAATATTAATAAATTAGAAAAAGGGGGATTGTCAGGAAAACCTCTAGAAAATAAGTCAAATTTTTTAATAAATGAATTTTATAAAAGTTTTAAATCAGATATTACAATAATAGGTGTTGGTGGTATTGATAGTGGTAGATCAGTTTATGAAAAAATAATTAATGGAGCAAAGCTTGTTCAACTTTACACAGGAATGGTTTTTAAAGGTCCTAATATTGTATCTAAAATAAATAATGAATTGATAGATATTATAAAAAAAACTGGTGTAAATAATATTTCAGAACTAATAGGTTCTAAAAAATAACCTTGACGTAGTAATTTTCTACGAATATACATTCTTAAAATTTATGTCAAAAAAATGTGAATTAACTGGAAAAATACCTTTAAAAGGTCATAAGGTAAGTCATGCGAATAATAAAACTAAAAGAAGATTTTTACCAAATTTAAAGAAAGTAAGATTTAAGAGTGAAACGTTAAATAAAAGTTTAAAATTGACTGTTTCTAACTCTGGTATCCGTTCTGTTGATAAAAAAGGAAGTTTTGACCAATTTATAAAATCAGCAAAAAGTAAAAACTTATCTTTTAGATTAAAAAAAATTAAGAAAACTCTATTAAATAAATCAGTTTAATGAACAAAGTATTTATTTTCCTAGCGTTTTTGATGGGTTTAGTTGTTTTATCGTCTAATTATCTTGTCCAGTTTCCAATTAAACATTATGGATTAGAGGAAATTTTAACTTATGGTGCCTTTAGCTATCCCATAGCTTTTTTAATAACTGATCTTGCGAACAGATCATTTGGTAAAATAGTTGCAAGAAAAATAGTTTATATAGGGTTTACGATTGGAATTTTATTCACTTTAATATTTTCTACAAATTTTGCTGACCTAATTTCTTTAAGAATTGCTATTGGTTCAGGCACTGCCTTCATAATTGCGCAGTTACTAGATGTGCAAATTTTTGATCAATTAAGGCAAAAGGAGTGGTTTATTGCTCCATTAACATCTTCGTTAGTAGGTTCAACTGTTGATACATTTTTATTTTTCTCGATTTCATTTTATGGAACGGGAATACCTTGGGTAACATTATCATTAGGAGATTTGGCAGTTAAAATATTTGTAGCATTATTAATGCTTATTCCGTTTAGATTGTTACTTGGTACACTCAAATCTGCCTAATTAAAATTTTGGCTGTTGTTGCGTCATGCAATGTATTGCACCGAATCCCCAAATTAATCTGCTACAGTCCACTGGTATTATTTTTTTATTTTTAAAAAAATTACTAAATATTTTGATAACTTCTTTATCTTCTTTTACATTAAAAATAGGTAATAAAACTTTTTTATTAGTAATTAAAAAATTTAAATAACTTGCGGGAACTCTTATTTTTTTAATAAATATTGGTGTAGGCATTGGAATTTTAATTATTTTAAATTTTTTTTTTTTATTATTTCTTTTTTTAGATAATATTTTTAAATTTTGTTTTAAGTTTTTAAAATTCGCGTCTTTCTTGTCATTTTCTATTGCGGTCATTATTGTATTTTTACTTACAAATCGAGCAATATCATCAATATGTCCATGAGTATCATCTCCTGATATCCCCTTTTTCAGCCAAATAAAATTATTGATACCTAAATATCTTGAAAAGATATCCTCATAATCTTTCTTTTTGAAACCCTTATTTCTTTCTTGTACTTTACTGAGTAGGCACTCTTCAGTAAGTAGCAAAGATTTATCCCCATTTGTATCAAATGCACCACCTTCCATAACTATTGATCTAATCTTTTTACCAACTTTAATTTTTGGATTAATTGTTCGGATTTTTGTAACTTTGCTTATATTATTATTAATTTTATTATCGTTACTAAAATTATGATATTTCGCCCATGCGTTAAATTTAAAATCTAATATCACTTTCTTTTTTATTGTCCTATTAATTAAAAAAATTGGTCCTGAGTCCCTCAACCATATTCTATCAGTTTTAATTTTATGAAATCTAATATTACTTATTTTAGCTTTATAAAATTTTAATATTTTTAAAACTTGTTGTTTATCCTTATTAATTAATAAATCAACTTTCTGGTCTTCTGAAATATCTTTAACAATTTTCGCAACTACTTCTGGAATAAAATAAAAAAGATCTGGCCAATCTTTTTTATTATAGGGCCATGCTATCCAAATTGATTTTTGAGGTTCCCACTCGGCAGGCATCCTAAATCCATCAAGTTTCTCAATCATCTTCTGGATTCTTTAATATTCCTTTATAGAAATCTACTCGTCTATCTCTTAAAAACGGCCAATGCTCTCTCGCAGTATCAATTTTATTATAATTTATCTCACGAATTAAAATACCTTCTTTTTTGTTTCCCAATTTACCAATTATCTTTCCACTCGGATCAATGATCATAGAATTTCCCCAAAATTCAATTTTTTTATTTCCTTTTTTTTCAGTACCAACTCTATTAACTGCAACAACATAAGTCCCGTTGGCTATAGCATGTGATTTTTGCATAGTTATCCAAGAATCTAATTGTGCTTTTCCAAATTTTTTCTTTTCTTTGGGGTGCCATCCAATTGCAGTAGGATAAAAAATTATTTGCGCCCCTTTTAAAGCAGTAAGTCTAGCAGCTTCAGGAAACCATTGATCCCAACATATTAAGGGACCTAAATTTCCATACTTAGTTTTAATAGATTTAAAACCAAGATCACCCGGAGTGAAATAAAATTTTTCATAATATCCAGGATCGTCAGGAATATGCATTTTTCTATACTTTGATAAAATTTTACCTTTTTCATTTATAACAATACTAGTGTTATGATAAAAACCTCTAGTTTTTTTCTCAAACATAGAAATCATTAAAACAACATTCAATTCTTTTGATAAGTCACTAAAAATCTTTGAAGTTTTGCCTGGTATTTTTTCTGCAAATTTAAAATTTGAATGACTTTCTGTTTGACAGAAATAATTTGTTAAAAAAAGCTCAGGTAGGCAAATTATCTTTGCATTTCTATTTGCAGCTTTTTTAATATTTTTTATTGCAATATTTAGATTAGAATTATAACTACTTGAAATCTTACTCTGTATGATACCAATAATTGTTTTTTTAGGCATTCAATCAAAATATTTTTGAAAAGTTTTTTCTTTCTCTATTTTTCCATTCCCCAGTATGATATGCGTCACTCGCAATTAAAGGTAGTACACTTGTTGCCTCTGCAAAAACCATTTGTTCTTTTGATGTATCAACTTTACCCCATGAGCTTGCTTCTTTAAGCGTTGAACTACTACATGCTCCATCCCTAGAATCGGCAACAGTAATTTGAATTGCGTATTTGTGCATATCAACATCTTTACCTAAAAGCTCAGCACATATAACTGTGTCTTGAATGAAATTTTTTGGAACTCCTCCCCCTATCATGAATAAACCTGATCCTTTAGATCTTATTTTAATTTCCGTTAATTCTCTAAATTCTCTTATTGAGTCTATTGTAATATGCTTATTAGGGTTTCTCTCTTGATGCATTACTAATCCAAATCCCGCACTTGAATCTGTAAAAGCAGGACAAAATATTGGAACATTATTATCATATGCAGTTTCTATTAATGAGCCTTTTTTTTTAGAGTTTGTTTTTAAATATTTGCCAATTTCTTTTATAAATTCTCTAGAAGTATAAGCCTTTGGTTCTAAATTATCTGCGATTTCTCCAATAGTTTTATCACACATTTGGAGCTCATCTTCATCGATGTAAGTATCATAAATTCTATCTATGTAATTCTTTCTCAACTCATCGTCATTTTGAAATTGTGAGCCTTGATAATGTTTAAATCCAAGAGCTTCAAAGAAATCCATATCAATTATTGATGCTCCTGTTGCTACAATAGCATCTACCATATTGTATTTAACTAAGTCTCTATAAATATGCATACAGCCGGCTGCAGATGTGGAACCAGCTAATGTTAAAAAAATAGTACAATTTTTATCCTTAAGCATTTCGTTATATATTTTTGTTGCATTGGCAGTTTCTCTTGAAACAAAAGACATTTTTTCCATTGAGGATATAATTTTTCTGCTATCAAACTTTGTAATATCAATATGTTCGACAGGTTTATTTAAAAAGTCTTTTTTACTATTATGACCTAGATTTTTTTTATCAGACATTAAGCGACAAGGAATGCTTTATCTTTTTCTTTGTCGTACATACTCATTATAGGTTGGTCTTGTACTTCGAAGATACTATCTGAGTAGAAACCATTAAATTTAGTTCTGAAAGTCAGTCCATATGCACCCAATTGCCCAAGTTCAATGTAATCATTTTCTTTAATGTTGTTAGGTAAAATAAACGGTCCTTTCATATAATCCATGCTATCACATGTTGGTCCATAAAAATCAAATGATGTTAATTTTTTTGAAATCAGTCTTCCGTTAGAGATCATTCTTGAAGGGTAAACAATATTTGGGACACCTGCATCAAATAAAGTTCCGTAAGTTCCATCATTTATATATAGTTTTTGTTTTTTTCTTAAATCTACTCTTACAATTGTTGAGCCACTTTCAGCTACAATAGCTCTACCAGGTTCGCAAATAATTTGAGGTTTTTTTGTTAATTTGAGTTTTTCTAAAGAAGTTTTAATTTCCTCAAAATAGTTATCTAAAGTCTGAGGGACTAAATCTGGATAAATTGTAGGAAATCCACCTCCAACATTAATATAGTCTGGTGAAATTTTAGTTTTTTTTATTATACTTCCTATTTCTGAAATTCCTTTAGAATAAGATATTGGATGCATACATTGTGAACCAACGTGAAAACTTAATCCAATTTTTTTTGAATATTGTTTAGTTAGCCTTAGGAGCCCTAAAGCCTCGCTGTGTAAAGCACCAAACTTTTTAGATAAATCTATTTCTGCGTGTTCATTTGAAACTGCAACTCTCACGAACAACTCTAGATCTTTAGCTTGATTTGTTGCCTCTATAATTTTTATTAATTCTTCCTTAGTATCTAAAGAAAAAGTTTTAACACCATATTTAAAGTAAGCTTCACTTATGCTTTCTCTGCTTTTAACAGTATGCATAAAAGAACATTTAAGTTCTGGATTTATTTTTTTGATTTGTTCTATTTCTTTGAGCGATGCTACGTCAAAATTTTTAATACCGCTTTCAATAATAGTATTTACAACTAACGGATGTGGATTAGTTTTTACAGCGTATAAAATTGTACCTGGAAATTTTTTTTGGAAAGTTTTAGATGCTAATTGTATCGAATTTTTTCTGATACAATATATCGGCTCAACAGGTTTGAGTTGACTCACAAGTTCGTCAACACTTTTAAATTTTTCCATTTAATAGCCCCTCGAAAAAAAATTTAACAAAAAAAATTAGCATAACTAGTATGCAATTTTGTAATTATCCCCTAATTATGAGAAATGAAAGGTATTGTCAAAGTAATTTTCCCCTTAATAAACAAGCCCTTAAATTTTGGAATTTTTGGACTATTGAAAAATCTGACATCAGACCTATATAGTTCGTATGACAGAAAGTGCTCAAAATACTGCAGATTTAACCGATAAATCGCTATTAATAGTTGATGATGATAATACCTTTAGGGAAAGACTATCAAGAGCGATGGAGAAAAAAGGCTTCGTAGTTTCTCAAGCTGAGGGTGTAAAATCAGGTATTGCCTCGTTAAATAGTAAAAATCCTGCATTTGCAGTTGTTGACTTAAGACTTGGAGATGGAAATGGACTTGAAGTTGTAAAGGAATTGCAAAAAAAAAATTCTAACAGCAAAATTATAATGTTAACTGGATATGGAAATATTCCAACTGCAGTTGCTGCAATAAAACAAGGTGCAATTGATTATCTTGCAAAACCAGCAGATGCTGATGATATTGAAAAAGCTCTTTTAGCTGATCCAAAAAGTAAAGCTCAACCTCCAGAAAATCCGATGTCTGCAGATAGAGTTAAGTGGGAGCATATTCATAGGGTATTTGAGCTGTGCAATAGAAATGTTTCTGAAACAGCTAGAAGACTAAAAATGCACAGACGAACATTACAAAGAATTTTGTATAAAAGATCGCCTAAATAATTTTTCTAATTTTAATAATGTTGGTTGATAAAAAAGTAAGTAGTAAAACTTTAAATAATTCAGCATAAATAAAAGGAGCAACTCCAAGCTGGAATATTGGTTTTTCCCATCCAATTAAATAACCCAACCAAATTACTCCAAATAAATAAATAAAAAAAACAGATAATATAAGTTTAAAAAAAATTAATACGAAATTTGTCTGAAAATTTAAATAACCTGAAATAAAAGCTGCAAATAAAAAACCGATTAGGTATCCCATTGTTGGACCTGTAAAATAAACTAAACCAACGCCTTTTTCTGGGGAGTTTGAGAAAACCGGGATTCCTAATAAACCTTCTAAAAGATAAACAAAAACTGTACCCACAGCCATTTTATAGCCTAAAGAAATTCCCAAAAAAAGAACCACAAAAGTTTGCATAGTCATTGGCACTGGATAAAAAGGTATTTTTATTTTTGCTGACAAAGTTAATAACATCGAACCCAAAACAACGATTAAAAAATATTTTAATAATTTTTGACTGTAAGAAGTTCTTATATTTTCCATTGCTTTACATTACAATTTCCAAATGATTTATGCTAGTTTTTTGTTAGATTTGTATAAACATCTTCAATATCAGCATCATCAGTTGAAATATCTAAAATATTAATATTTTTTTTTAAAAAGTGAGAGATAATTTCATCTATTTTGAGACTGTTTTTTTCATAGGAAACTGTTATTTGATTCTCATTTTGGGATATTATTTTTAAAGAATTGAGTGGTATATTATCTATTTTAGTCTTTTCATTAATAGTAAAAGTAACAATTTTTGTTTGTATTTTATTTAATAAATTTTTAGTTGTATCTAAGGCCACTATATTACCTTGATTCAAAATTCCAATTCTATCACACATTTGTTCTGCCTCTATTAGATAGTGAGTTGTCAAAATAATTGTTACACCAATATTATTTAAAAGCTTTACATTATCCCAAAGGTTTTTTCTAAGCTCGACATCTACCCCTGCAGTTGGTTCATCAAGTATTAAAATTGGAGGTTTATGTACTAAAGCTTTAGCTATTAAAAGCCTTCTTTTCATGCCACCTGATAGACTTCTTGCATAACTGTCCGCATTATTCTCTAGAGAAACTAGTTTTAAAATTTCATCAGTTATACGGTCTGCTTTTTTAACTCCATACATACCCGCTTGTAGTTCAAGAAGTCTTCTTGGATTAAAAAACGGGTCCAAATTTACTTCCTGGGGAACTATTCCTAATGAAGCTCTGACTTGCCTAGGGTCTTTATCAATATCGTAGCCCCAAACATTAACACTACCTTCTGATTTGATAACAGTTCCACCTAGTATATTTATGAATGTCGATTTACCTGCTCCATTAGGACCTAATAAACCAAAAATTTCCCCTTGTTGCACGTCTAAGTTTAAATTTTTTAGTGCATTTATTGGTTCAGAATTGTTTTTGGAGTAATTTTTGCTTAAATTTTTTACAGACAATACATTTTTTTTTTTCATAATGAATTATACAATTATAACATTCGTATAAATTAAGTTAACATTTATTAATGGATAAAATTAAAAAAAGCGATCATTTTTATTTAATTGATGGCTCCGGATATATCTTTAGAGCATATTACGCCTTGCCACCTTTAAGTAGGAAAAGTGATGGAATGCCAACAGGAGCTGTTAATGGTTTTTGCAACATGTTGTATAAGCTACTTGAAGATTCTAAATCTAAAGAAAATTTAGAAAAGCCAACACACTTTGCGGTCATATTTGACTCTGCAAGAAAAAATTTTAGGAACGAAATATATAAAGATTATAAAGCAAATAGGTCAGATGCACCTGATGATTTAATTCCTCAATTCGACTTCATAAGAAAATCGGTACAGGCATTTAATTTACCGTCTGTAGAACTTATTAATTACGAAGCTGATGATTTAATTGCAACTTATGTAGAACAAATCTTAAAAATAGGAGCCAAAGTTACTATTGTATCTTCTGATAAGGATTTGATGCAATTATTTAAAAAGAACGTAAGAATTTATGATCCTATGAAAAATAAATTCATAGTAGAGGATGATGTAATCAAAAAATTTGGAGTAAAGTCTGATAAAGTTGTAGATGTTCAATCCTTAGCGGGAGACACGAGTGATAATGTTCCTGGAGTTCCAGGTATTGGTGTTAAAACTGCCGCAGAGTTAATTAATAAATACGGAAATTTAGAGAAACTTTTATCTAGTGCTCATGAAATTAAGCAAAACAAGAGAAGAGAAACAATCCTCGAAAATAAAGATAAAGCACTAATAAGTAAAAAATTAGTAACATTAAAAAAAGATGTTCCTGTCAAAATAAATCTAAATGAATTTAAACTAAAAGACATCGAAAAAGATAAATTATATGAATTTTTAAGACTAATGGAGTTTAATAGACTTTTAAGCAGCGTCATATCACATTATGGAGAACCGAAATTTTCTGAGAGGGAAAAAACACAAGAAAATGGTGAAAAGTTTTTAAGTGTTGACAGAAAAAAATATCTATTAATTGAGAAATTAAATGATATCGATGATTGGCTCAAAGAAGCTGAAGAGAAAGGAGAATTATCAATTGATACTGAAACAAATTCTCTTAATCCTCATTTAGCAGAATTAGTTGGAATATCATTAGCAACAAATATTGGTAAAGCTTGCTATATACCCCTTAAACATACTAACAAAGTTACTTTAGATACAAATAAGGTTTTGCAAAAATTAAAACCAATTTTAGAGGATAAATCGATTAAAAAAATAGGTCAAAATATTAAATTTGATTATATAATTTTTTACCATCGCGGTATCACAATGAATACAATGGAAGATACTATGCTTATGTCTTATGTACTTGATGCCGGTAAGAATAGACATAATATGGATACATTATCTGAGCTTCATTTAGGACATAAAACCATTTCCTATAAAGATTTAGTAGGTTCAGGAAAAAAACAACTTACATTCGATCAAGTTGATATTAAAAAAGCTACAGAATACGCAGCAGAAGATGCAGATATAACTTTTAGGTTATATAAAATTTTAAAAAAAAATTTAGTAAAGGAGAAACTCGAGAATATTTATGAAATATTTGAAAAACCTTTAGTT
>CACGNQ010000008.1 GCA_902574525.1 uncultured Pelagibacteraceae bacterium | reverse complement strand
AAATTTTCAAGAAAAATAATTTTAAAATTTATACTGATCGTGGCAGCAGGGAACTAGAAGCAAAAATAAAAGGAAAGCAAAACTTAAAAATCATGTTTCTGCACGCAAGAGAAATCATAGATCAATTATCTGTTGGAAATTTAGATTTAGGTATAAGTGGATTTGATTTATTAAAAGAATCTGAGATAAATATTCAAAAGAATGTAAAATTAGAAAAAAAACTTAATTTTGGTTTTGCTACACTTTTGTTGGCAGTAAGAGAGGAATTTATTGATGTTTTTACCACGCTCGATTTAGATGAGGTTGCAGAGGAATACAGAAAAAAAAATAAAAAATTAATAAGAATAGGCACCAAATATCCAAGTCTTACACGTCAAGCACTCTATAAAAGAGGCGTAACAAACTTCACAATTGTAAAGTCTCTTGGAAGTACTGAGTTAATGCCTGCTATGAATACTGCAATGCTAATTAGTGATATCTCAAGTAGTGGAATGACTATGAAAAAAAATTATCTTAGACCTCTAAGTGATGGTGAAATATTAAAATCCCAAGCATGCTTGTTAAGCTCAAAAAGATCAAAAAATAAAAAAGGATTGAAAAGTCTTATAAAATTATTTTCTAAGCAATAAGTCTTTGAAATATATCATTATTATTTTGATTACGTCAAAATTACGTATCAGTAGGTAAAAAGTTATCATTAAACTTATAAAAATAAATAATTTGATTATCAATTCCATATTTATTCTATATTATCACATAAAATAGAATCATGGATATACTAATAATTATATTACTAACAATTATAGTATTTTTTAATATTTATTTATTTTTAAAAAATCAAAAAAGCACTAGTAAAGAAGATTTTTCAGAATTAAGTAAAATTAAGGAAGATATTACAGGATTAAAAATTTCACTTAGCGAGTCTTTTAGCAATATGAGTAAAGAGGTTGCAAAAGATATGACAGGAACTCTTAGTAGGGTAGACGAAAAAGTAGCTTCTTTTAATAAACAGGTGGAGGATATTCAAAACTCTCAAACTAATTTTAGTAGAATTCTTGCAGGCGTTAAACAGTATGGAGGTTTAAGTGAATTTTCATTGGCAAATTTACTGCAAGACTTGCTACCCTCTTCGCAATATATTGCTAACGCGAAAATGAAACCAGACGAAACAAGAGACCTTGTTGAATTTGCTGTTAAATTACAAAATGATGTATTGTGTCCAATAGACAGCCATTGGCCAATAGAAAAATACAAAGCAGTTGATGAAGCTTTTCAAAATAAAGACAAGGAGGCCTTATCATCTGCAAGAAGTGAACTAGCTTCTGCATTTAAGGTAAAATCAAAAGCTGTAAATCAGAAATATATAAATCCGCCAGTAACTTGCGACTTTGCAATTATTTATGTTCCAACCGAGGGACTTTATGCAGAATTAGCTAGCTACAGAGATCCTAAAACTAAAGAACTTTTAATGGAGGAGCTAAGAAAAAAATACAAAGTTACAATTGCAGGACCTAATACAATTTGTGCACTGATACAGTCATTTCATCTAGGTTTTCAAACCTTAAAAGTTCAAAAACACGCTACTCAGATTTATGATGATTTGAAAATTATATCAACACGTTTTTCAAAGCATTTTGACAATATTCTTATAGTAAGAAAAAAGCTAGAGGAGGCTATGACGGCAGTCGACAGCTTTGGCAAAGATGCAAGATCTATTTCCAGAACATTGGAAAATATAAAAGATCCTGAACAAGTTGAAATTGCTACAAAAAACGAGAATGTTGAAAGATTTGTTGAGCGATCTAAACAACTTAAGAATTAATTTTATTTTAGCAAAAATTGACAATATAAGTGAATTGATGAAGTGGAACAATAAGTACAATTATCCTAAATCTTCTCGATCAAATGAAGATGGTTTTAGAAAATACTTATTTGGAGATAAGAAACTCCCAAGCGTGACTTCTATACTGGCTGCTACAAAATCAGAGGAAGATAAAGCATCTTTAGAATTATGGAAACAAAGGGTAGGTTACAAAGAAGCTAATAGAATAAAAACTGAGGCATCCTCTAGAGGTTCATCGATGCATTCATACATTGAAGATTATTTAAAAGGCAGAGTGAATGAAAGTTTTTTTGAAAGTAATGAGCAATATAAAATTATGGCTAAAGAAATAATTGAAAAAGGTATTAAAGATAAGTTAGAAGAAATTTACGGGATAGAGGAAACAGTTTTTTACCCTGAAAAATATGCTGGCACTGCAGACTTAATTGGAAAATTTATGGGACAAGAAGTTTGTATTGATTTTAAGCAAAGCAATAAGCCAAAAAAATCTGATTATATTCAAGATTACTTTTTACAACTTGGTGCATATACACTCGCTCATGATGTTGTTCATGGCACTAAAATGAAAGCAGGTGTAATTCTTTTATGCACTGTGGATAACTTATATCAAGAATTTAAAATTGAGGGAGCGGAATTAGAAATGTACCAAAACTTATTTTTAGGTAGAGTAAAAAAATTTTACGAAATGAATAATATTTCTTGACTTTGTTAACTTATTTTATAAAAGCATTTATGTTAACTAGAAGCTACTTGTTTAGATGCAAAAAGTTAAATCCTTTTTACAATCTTAAAATACTCAAATACTTCTAAAAAAAGAATTATGAAGATAGCGATATACGATATAGAATCTACAGGTGCTATTACAGAGTGGTCTTCAATTATTGAAATAGGTGGCGTTTTAATTGATGAAAACTTCAATGAGATAGATAGGTTCAACTTAAGAGGAAGAATTCCAGAAGGTGAAATTCCACAAGCTAAAGCATTACTGGTAAATGGTACTACGATTGATCAATTAACTAAATCAAACCTTTCTAATTATATGATGCTTGACCAAGTTGAGAGAATTTTTAAGAAGTGGTCACCTGCAATTTTCATGGGTTTTTCAAACATAAATTTTGATTGTGAAATGATAAGAAAGTCATTTTTTAGAAACTTAAGATATCCTTATATAACTAATGCTACACCTAATAAACGTCATGACGCACTTAATATTGTAAGAGCTGCTCATGCTGTTGATCCCAAAGTTTTGAAAACAGAGTTAAATGCCAAGGGGAATGTCAGCATGAAATTAGAATCTTTATCTCGTTTACAAGGATTTGATGTATCTGCAGCGCATACAGCGCAATTTGATGCAATAAATACTTTTAAAATTTTGAAACTTATTAAACAAAAAATCAAACCAAATCTTTGGTCTTCACTTTTAAGAACCTATAGTAAAGCTGACACAGAAACTATTTTCAAAAAAGAGAAAATGATAACATTGGTAGAGTATTATTATGGAAAAAATAAATTCCATCTATGTGCTCCACTACATCCTAAATATTGTATTCATCCGGTTTATCAATGGGGACAAGCAGTAGACTTAAGAGTTGACCCTGTTCCATTATTAAATATGTCAATAAATGAGCTTAAAGTGGAAATAAAAAAATCGCCAAAGTTTTTAAGAACTATTAGATCAAATAAAGCACCAATAATTTTAGATGCAGAACAAGGCATGAAGTTTGAACCATATAATGTGATGACTTCAGATTTATTAAATAAAAGGGCAGAGTTAATAAGAAGTAATGAAAAATTTTCACAAAATATTCTTACTGCTCTTAGGGAAAACGCTGAAGAAAAAGAACAATCTAAATCACAAGAGGATATTTATGCTGAAGAAAGTATATATACAAAATTCACTTCAAATAAAGACACTGTTTTATTTCCAGCTTGGCACGCAGCATCTTGGAAAGATAAACTTAAATTACTTGATAGGTTTGATGATGAAAGAATGAGGGCTTTTGGAAAAAAAATTATCTATCAAGAATCACCTGATATTTTACCAAAGGATATTTTTAACTCTGTAAAAAGAGGTATAGCAAAAAGAATTTTAAGTGAAAAAAAAGAAAAATGGTGGACAGTTAATATGTGTTATTCTGAGATTGATACTCTTAGAGATCAGTATGATAATGAGAAAGATGCAGAAACACTTAAAACTTTGGACTCTATTAACAGTTATGTCATGTCTGTTCAGCAAAAATATGAAAATGCCTAGTTGACATTGAACTGTAATAAATTAAATAACTATTATGCTTATAGATTTTTCAGATAGTGATTTTGAATCAAAAGTAAAAAATGAGGATGTCTCTATTTTACAATTTTCAGCAGCCTGGTGTGGTCCTTGTAAAGTTTTAAAACCTATAATGGAAAAACTTTCTGATGAATTTAAAGATAAAGCAAATTTTTATTACGCAGATATAGACGAAAAAGCAATTAATTCTGCATCTGCAGCAGCAGTTCGTGGTGTGCCAACAGTAGTTGTTTATAAAAAAGGTGTTGAGGTAGCGCGAAAAGTTGGTGGTTTGCCCGAACAGCAAATGAGAGATTTTTTAACTGAAAATCTTTAATTAATTCTAAGCACTTCTCCAGCTAAGTAAATAGATCCTGTTATTAAAACAATATCATTTCGTTCTAATCTTAAAGACTTAATAGCTTGCTCTATACTTTCCTTATAATTTAAATTCGAAATATTTTTAAATTTTTCTTTCAATTTGACTCCACTTATTGCATTAATTTGATTGGGTATATCAACTACAGTTAAAGATGAAATATCTTTAAAATAACTTAAAAATTTTTCATGATCTTTATTTTCCATCATTCCTATAATCACATGCTTTTTACAATTGAGAGTTTGAAGAAATTCATTTAGAGCCTTGGATCCACCTGGATTATGTGACGAGTCTAGAATAAGTGTATTATTTTTTAACAATTCTTTAAGCTTACCAGACTTAATTTCTTCAAGTCTGCCTGAATTATAAGCTTTTTTTACTCCACTTATAATTTGTTCATCTTTAATTTTTAAATTTTCTAAAACTCTTAATGCAGCAATTGCTGTAGATGCATTTTCTAATTGAAATTGACCATTCATATTAGGCTTTGGTATTTTTAAACCTCCATATTTATCCTCAAAGTAAAAAAAATCATTTTCTTTTAAAAAAAAATTGTAATCCTCTTCAAAAAAATATTTTTTTGCTTTGTTATTTGAAATATTTTTTTTAATAGTTTCCGTAATTTGTTTAGATGATTGTTTTGAAACAACTATATTTGAATTAAGTAAAGATGAAGTTTTTTCAAAAATAATTCTTTCTATATTTTTTTCGTTCTTTGGTAACCAATCTAAGTGATCTTCACTAATAGAAGTTACAATGTTACAAAGATTTCTTTTTAAGATATTAACTGCATCGCCTCTACCAAAAAGTCCAAATTCCGCGAGGACGATATTTTCTTTATATTTTTGACACCCATAAAAAAAAGCGGCTGTAAGTGCTTCAAAATATGTAAGAGGCTCACCATTGTTAATAATTTCAACTTCGTTCAATAATTCTACAAGTGCATCATCACTAATTATTTCATCATTATATATAAATCTTTCATTGATAGTTTTTACATGAGGCGAGGTGTAAATATTACTTTTAATATTTGCTTCTTTTAGTATTGAGTGTAAAAAAGCGATTGTACTTCCTTTTCCATTAGTTCCACAGACTTGGATACATTGTATTTCATCTTGAGGATTGCCTAACTTTGCACAAAGATTTTTTACTCTATCTAAGCTTAGATCAATCTCTTTAGGATGCAACTTTTGAAAGTTGCTTAGTATCTTTTGAAGTTTCATTTTCTGAAGATGAATTTACCTCAGAATTTTTGTTAAGCAATATTGATAATAATGTCCCTATTTTTTCAGGCAAATCTTCTCTTGGTATTATTGTATCAACAAACCCACATTTTAAAGTATGTTCTGCAGTTTGGAAATTTTCTGGTAATTCCTCCTTGATTGTTGATTCTATCACACGACGACCTGCAAAAATTATTTCTGCCCCAGGTTCTGCGATCTGTATATCTCCAAGCATTGCAAACGAAGCAGTCACGCCCCCACTAGTTGGAGAGCACATACATACAATATAAGGTAATTTTTTATTTTTAAGTTCGTTTACTGCTAGAACTGTTCTAGTCATTTGCATTAAACTTAAACCACTCTCCATCATACGGGCACCTCCAGTAGATGTAAAAATTACAAATGGAATTGAATTATCAATTGAGTGTTGTATACCTGATATTATTGCTTCTCCTTCAGCAGTTCCCATTGATCCACCAATAAAGTTAAAGTTCATAGCAGCACAAACTAACTCAATGTTATTTATTTTTCCTTTTGCAATCAATACCCCGCACTCCTGGTCATTTTTATTTCGTGCATCTTTTAATCTTTTTTTATAGGGCTTTGTATCTTTCCATGAAATTGGATCATCAATAGGCATGGGTGTTTTAATAATTTCGTAGTTTTTTTTGCCAAAGAAAATATCAAATCTTTGGCTGGAACTGATCCTAAAATGTTTACCACATGGACCTGGACATACCCATAAATTTTCTTCTAGATCTTTTTTTAAAATTGGACCTTTGCAACAAGATGCCCAATCACTTTTTTCAGTCTCTTCTTTTGTTGGTCTGTGCTTAGTAATAAGTCTTTTAATTTTTTCACCAATACCAAGTGTTTTTTTTATCCAATTCATATAATTTTAGATTTAAGCTTTTTTACCATTTTGTCTACTTTTGTGACAGGATTTTGTCTGTTTTTCAAACTTTTAGTAATTTCTTTACATATCGCACTTCCAACAACTAGTCCATCTGCAGATTTCAAGCTTGAAATGGTTTTTTCTGTAATACCAAAACCAATAACACAATTTTTATTAGGTTTAATTTTTTTTATTTTTTCGTAATTTGACAAAATTTTAGCAGGTGAAACTTTCAATTTACCGCCAGTTGTTGAAAGCATTGAAATATAATAAACCATTTCATGCGAGTCTTTTATGATTAATTTTGATCTATTATAAGATGTTGTTGGTGAGAGAAGCTGAATAAAACAAATTGATTTTTTTTTACATTCTTTCGCAAATTTTTTATTTTCTGGCCAAGGTAAATCTACTACAATTAAACCATTTACCCCATTTTTTTTACAATCTGCTAAAAATTTATTTTTACCATACTGTAGTATCATATTAAAATATCCCATCAAAATTATTGGTTTTGAAAATTTACTATTTTTAAAATTCTTAACAATTTTAAATACATCTTTTAATTTCGTTCCACTCTTTATAGCTCTATAAGCACTATTTTGTATTTGCCCTCCATCTGCTATTGGTGTGTTATGAGCAAATCCTAACTCACAAATATCAACATGTTTTGATATAGATTTTAAAATCTCTAGAGATTTTTTTTTTGTATTATCTCCTGCTACTGTATATGTGAGCAACGCTGGTCTATTTTGTTTTTTTGCTAAATTAAATGCTTTACTAATTGGGCTAATCATAAGTAGATACCTAATCTTTCTTGTAATATTTTTCGATCTTTATACGCATCTCCACAACTGTTAACTACAATTATTGTATCTTTGGAGAGTTTTTTAGCCTCAGAAATAGCTATTGAAAATGCATGGCTTGGCTCCAATGAAGGTCTTAAATTTTCATATTTTGATACTATTTTAAAAGCTTTAAGTGCATCTTCGTCACTTGCCGAAGTATATCTCGCGCGCTTTGTATCTTTTAAGAAACAATGAAGTGGAGATACACCTGGATAGTCTAAACCAGCAGAAATTGACTCGGTCTCCTCTATTTGACCATCCAAATTTTGATTAACATATTGCGCGGCACCGTGAAGAACACCTATTCTTGATCCAAATGTTAGTGGCGCTGCATGCTTTTTACTTTTGGCTGGTCCACCAGCCTCAACACCAATGAATTCAACTTGTTTTTTATCATAATCCATAAATTCATTCCAAAAACCAAAGCTTGAACTTCCTCCACCTACGCAGTTATAAAGTTTTAATTTTTTTGGCATACTTCCAAATTCTTCTAAAATTTGAACCTTAAGTTCTCTTGAAATTTGACTAGTTGACCATCCACAGATTCTGACAAAAATATTTGGCCCAACTGTTGATCCAACACACATTGCAGTAGTGTCACAATTTGCTACCCAAAATCTCATACATTCTGATACAGCATCAACTAGAGTCTGACTTCCAGAATAAACTGGAACAACTTCAGCTCCATTTTTTTTCATAGCCTTTACATTTGGCTGCTGTCTTTCAATATCTTTTGCGCCCATGAAAATTTTACATTTTAAACCAAACTTTTTAGCTGCCATACTTAGCATTTTCCCAGCGTATCCTGCACCCGTGTCTCCACATATAATTTTTTTCCCAGATCTTTTTGCCAATAAACAATGAACTGTAGCGTTATAAATTTTATGAGCACCGCCATTAGCATCAGATACAACTTTTGACCATATTTGAGCGCCACCAATAAATTTGGTGAGATTATTTAATTTGATAAATCTAGTGGGGACGCCTATCCAATTTTTAAAATATTTGTCTCTTTCTTTTAAGAATTTTTTATCTTTTTTAAGTTTATTGAATAATATTTCTAGATCATAAATAGGCTTTTTTAGAGTCTCAGGAACGTAATTTCCTCCAAATTTTCCTCCCCAAAAACCAAATTTATCGTGTTGGTCTAAAACAGAAATTTTTTTTTTTAATCTCATAATTCGTTTATACCAGTCAAAAATTTATCAATCTTATCTATACTTTTTTCACCATTAGCGTCTTCTAATCCCCCACTAATATCAATAATATATTTTTTATTCTTATAAGCTAAGATATCATCTATTTGAATGTTTCCAGCAATCATTTTATTAAAATTGTCTGGTATATTTTCTATCATACTATGATCAAACCCTATAGATTTTTCGTATCCCTTCGAGTCAAATAATATTATATCAGAAAAAGTTAAAAAATTTTTATAACTTTCCACATCCAATTTAGATTCTACTGTAATGGCAGATATAATTTTTTTATTATATTTGTATTTTATAGATTTTATTTCTTCTGGGCTACAATTATAAATTTGATAATAATCAAAGTTTAAATTTTTTATTTTTTCAAGTATCTCTTCGTCTGGTTTAACCAAAACTGCAACAAATTTTGATTTCTTTTTATCAACATTTAATAATGATTTAAGTTTTTCAGTTTCAACATAACGTTTTGATTTTGGATAATTTACTATGAATCCTATAAATTGGGGAGGAAACTTATGATTTACAATGAAGTTCAAAGTTTTTGAGTTAGAAACTCCACATATTTTACATTTAAGCGTCATTTAATTAAATGAGCAGTCAAATTTTTTAAATTATTTTTTATGTTACCTTTAGTTATGGGTCTTCCAATTACCAACCAATCACTTCCATTTTTGAATGCTTGTCTTGGGCTAAGTGTTCTTCTTTGATCATTAAGTTTAGAATTAAATCTAATACCAGGGGTTATTACTTCATTTTTAAAATATTTTTTTACTAATTGTACTTCTAATGGACTACACACTATTGCATCCAACTTTGCTTTAGAGGCAATCTTGGCTTGATCTTTAACGATCTCACTAACTTTTTTATTAAAACCAATTTGCTTAACCGACCTATCGTCCATAGACGTAAGAATACTTACACCGACTAGTTTAATACCTTTCGAAACTTTTTTTGCTGCTTTAAGCGCTTCTAGACCAGAACTAATATGAATTGTTAGATAGTTTATTTTAATATCTTTAATCGCCTTTATTGTTGACATACAAGTATTGGGAATATCGTGAAGTTTATAATCCGCAAAAATTATTTTATTTTTTAGTTTGGATACAAATTTTCTTCCATTTTTTGAGTTAAGAAATTCCAGTCCAAATTTATAACCAATTTTAAATTTCGGATTTTTTGTAAGGGTAATTATTTTTTTTATTTTTTTAATATTCGTAGTATCGCAAGCAACAAATATTTTATTCTTCTTCATTATTTATTTTTTTAAACAAATCTTTAGACATTTTAAAGTTAATTGTTTTTTTCTCTGGCGTATTTACTTTCTCCCCCGTTTTTGGATTTCTAGATATACGCGCTTTCTGTATATTCGAAGACCATGTACCAAAACCTCTAAATTCTACTCTATCACCCCTTTTAAGAGAATTTTTAATTTCATTTAAAATTATATCAAAAAATTTTTCTAGATCTTTTTTATAAAAGTTTGGATAATTTTTATATATTTTTTGAAGAAGCTTTGATTTTACAATAGCCAATTTTTTTATTCTTTCTTATCTTTATCCTCTTTTTTCTCTAGTTTATCTGATAAAGATGAAAAAGGAAGATTTTTTCCTGATAATGGGGAGCTAAATTTTGATACCGCCTCTTTATTTTGTAGCTCTTCCAGTAATTTGATACTTAAACTTACTTTTCGCTTTTTTAAATCTAATTCTTGAATTGCCGAGTCAATTCTGTCACCTTTTATAAATCTATTTGGCCTAGCATCAGAGGCATTTATCGCGATTTGGGATTTTTTAATGTGTAGTTCAATTTTACTACCCTCGGGCATAACCATTAGACCCTTATTGTCAGTTGATGTAACTTTTACCGTTATTGTGTCATTTATTTTTTTGTCCTTAAACCAATCAAATGGATCTACATCAGTCTGCTTAAGACCTACTCTTACTTTTTGTTGATCAGGTTTAATCTCAAGAATTTTTACTCTTAATTTTTGGTCCTTTTTGTAATTTTTCAGCTCTTCTTCAGGATTTTTATTATAACTTAAATCATTTGCGTGAAGGAAACCATCGATATCAAATTCATTAATTTTAACGTAAATTGCGTAATCATTAATTGATGTTATTTGTCCATCAACAATTGAATCTACCGGGTGCTTTTCTTGAAGTAGCATATATGGATTTTTTTCAGTTAATCTATGAGAAATTGAAACTCTTCTTTTTTCTTTGTCAATCTCAGTAATAACACATGAAATCTCGTCTCCGATTTTAAACATTTTCTTAGCTGAAGGATTTTTTTTTGTCCAACTTAATTCACTTGAATGAAGTAGAGTAGTTAAACCAGGTTCAAGTTCACAAAAGGCACCAAAGTCCATAAGTTTTACAACTTTAACCTTATAATTTTTATTTAGTTCATAATTAGAAATATGTTCAAATGGATCTGGTGATAGTTGTTTTATAGAGCAACCTACTTGTTGTTTTTCTTTATCAACAGATATAACTAACAAATCATGCTTCTCTCCTATGTTAAAAATCTCCTCTGGATGATTTACTCTCGAGTAGCTGATTTCTTGAAGGTGAACTAAAACATCTAGCTCGGAATTAACATCAAAGAAACAACCAAAAGAACTATAACCTTTTACAATTGCATTTTTAATTACATCACCTACTTTATATTTTTCAATAATTTTCGCTTTATCTTCTTTTTTACTTGATGAAATTATTTGTCTTCTAGATACACATGCATTACCTCTAACCTTATCTAGTTTGATAAGTGCAAATTTTTGAGGTTCATTCATTAAGTGGGATATATCTTTTAAAGGCTTATCAGAAATCTGAGAACCCGGGCAAAACATTAGAGATCCAGTTTCAATATGTTCAACTATTACTCCACCTTTACATTTAGATGTAATCTTACCTGTGATAGGGGTATTTTTTTCGTATGCCTCTACCAATTTATCCCATCCTCTGATTTTTAATGCTTTAGATGCTGAAACAACTACCTCGCCATTTTTATCTTCGATTCTTTCTAGAAGAACAGAAACATTGTTTCCTAACTTAATTTGATCAGATAAACCCATATTTTTCAGTTCATTGATATCAATTACAGGTTCTGATTTTAGACCCTCAATAAATAAAAATACGAATTTTTCCGTAATCTTAGTTATTTTACCTTCTATTATTTTCCCCTCTGCGAGATTTTTTGTTTTAGATAATTGGCTATTAAGCAATTCTTTAAATTCTTTGGAAGCTGAAGTTTCAAGATTATTATATATTTCCATTAAGCCTTAATTTTCCTATCCATAATAGCTTTTATTTTTTCAAAGCACCGTTTTCTACTAAGTTTAGTTGTATTAATCAATATTGAATCTTTAGTTTTTTTAAGTGGTCCATATTTTCTATTTTTATCAGATTTATCACGGTTTTTTAGACTTTTTAGCACTTGTTTAAAGCTTATTTTTTTTTTTAAAGCCTTATATTCCTTGTACCTCCTCATAGCTCTTACTTTAATATTTGCAGTAATGTAAAATTTAAATGTGGCATCTTTCATTTGTATACTTGTAATATCTCGTCCATCTAGAACTGAACCAGAGTATTTTGATGGCGGAGAATAAGCATATTTCTGTTGAAATTTGTGGACCAAAGATCTTATTTTCTTTTCTTTTGCTACTATAGATGCTGCTGTTGCTACTTTATCAGATAATAAATCTTTATTTTTTAAATCTTTTATTTTTAAATTTTTAATTTTTTTTTTTAAATAATTATAATTAATTTTTTTTGGAGCATCTAAATTAATTTTTCCAATAAATCTATAAATCCTTCCTGTATCGAGATGGATAAGATTGTAATTTTTTGCAATTAGTTTTGCCTGCGTTCCTGCTCCTGCTGCTGCAGGGGAGTCAATTGCAACGGTAATCAATTTTCTCTTTTTCATTTAAATTTTACACCAAAGTTAGTTTTTAAAATTTTAATAAACGACGGAAAAGAAGTATTAATTGAATCTGGATCATAAATTTTCCATTCCCCCCCTAAAGTTAATGCAGCAATTGTACACATTGCCATTATTCTGTGATCTTTAAGATAGTTTTTTACTTCATAATTTTTATTTAAATTAATATTTGGATTTCCATATATTTTAATTGAGTTTTTTGTTAGTTCAGTTTTTATACCTATCATGTTTAGTATTTTAGACCCAAGTTTTAGTCTTGGACTTTCTTTCTTGTTTAATTCAGAAAGATTCTTAAAGTACGAAATACCTTTTGATCTAGCAGCTATTAAAAAAATAATTAAAAATTCATCAATAGCACTACTGTTTAAATATGAAGGACAATTTATAGCTTTTAATTTTTTATTACTTTTAACAATTATATCTCCACATTTTTCCTCCTTATTTAATTTTATATTTTTAGTTTTAATATTTGCACCCATTTTATTTAAAATTTTAATAATACCCAATCGTGATGGATTTAAATTTATATTTTTAAGAACCAAATAAGAATTTTTAGATAAAAGTGTTAGAGCAATAAAAAAGGCACTTGAACTTATATCTCCTGGAATATCTATGTTAAAAGAATTTAATTTATCTGGTCTTGAAGCTTTTATGAAATCAATTTCTCCTTTTTTTTTAATTGTAATTGGCATTTTAAGATTTTTAAACATCAACTCAGTATGATTCCTGGACCTCTTTGCAAAAATTCTCATTTCCCCTGGAGTATTTAAAGAGGCAAGCATTACACAAGTTTTACATTGGGCTGAACCTCTTTTCTCGAAGTAGTTAATAGGTCTAAGATAATTTGAACCAAGAATAGAAATAGGAAGTCGTTTTTTTCCTTTTGGAAAAAATTTTACTCCTATTTGGTTTAAGGGATCAATAACTCTTGAAAAGTCTCTTCTAGATAGACTCTTATCACCAATTATTTTAATTTTAAATGGTGACTTAATTAAAAGAGGTAGAATTAGTCTTCCCACAGTTCCAGAGTTTCCAGCATTTAAAATTAAATTTTTTTTAAATTTAAACCCATTAATTCCTCCACCGTATATAACACAATTTTGCTTAGATAATTTGATTTTGATCCCCAGTTTTTTTAAACACTCAATTGCACTTAAAACATCTTCAGATCTTAATAAATTTTTTGCTTTTGATACCCCAACAGCTTGGGATGCTAGTAAAAGCCATCTAATAGAAATACTTTTATCTCCATCAACTTTTAAAGTTTTTTTAAATTTTTTAACTTTATTTTTTACTAAAAGAAATTTAGAGCCCATTCTTGTTTAATTTATTTTAAATGATTTTCCAAAATAGGCACTTTGAGCAATTGGATTATTTATCAGTTCTTTAGGAGTTCCTTGGGCGATAATTTTACAGTTTGATAGTATCATAGCAACATCCACACAAGACAATAAGTCTCTTGCTTGATGATCACAAATAATAATTCCAATTCTTTCTTCGGTTTGTAAATTAACAATTATTTTTTGCAACATTTGAATAGTAAGAACATCTAATGCCGCGAAACATTCGTCAAGTAATAGTATTTTTGGATCACCAAGTAACGACAGCGCAATAACTAATTTTTTTTTTTGCCCACCTGATAAAACTGATGCTTTAATATTTCTTAAATAATCCAGCTCAAATTTTGATATTAAATACTCTATTCGAGAGTTTTGATCTTTAGTATCTTTTATAAGTATTTCAGCTACCGCTTTTAAATTTTGGTATGTTGTAAGATCTCCAAAAAAACCACCATATTGTGGAACGTATCCAATTTTAAACTCTCTTGTTCTTGTATAAATTGGGTAATTGGTAGCATCTTTACTTCCAAAAAATACTTTACCAAAGTCTGGCTTTAATAAACCAGTTATTAAATTAAATATTGTTGATTTACCCGCACCGTTAGGTCCTAACAGTCCTAAAATTTCTCCAGGATTTATTTTAAAAGATATATTATCCAGAATTTTTCTATCTTCGAATGATATTGAAATATTTTTTATTTCTAAAAGCGGATCTGTATTTTTAAATGATTTAATTCTAAACTTTTTAATTATTGCCATTTAATTTCTAATTATTGCCTTTACTTTTTGATTTTTATCATTCATATAAATCTTTGAAATTTTACTCACTAAATCTAAATCAACTTCATCAGCTTCTAAAAAATTTTCTTCATTCTTATATTTCACATTATTTGATATTTTAACTTCCTTATCGCCATATTTCAAAAAGAGATCTTCACTTTTTATTATATGATTAAGATAAAGTAAATTTACATTATCAAAAAAATGTGTATCCAAAGATAACTTATTATATTTTGCCTTATCTGATTCAATTAAAAAAGTACCATAATTAAAAACTAAAATTTTAGCAGTGACATTTTCTAAAATAAGAATATTCTCATTTGCGTCATCTATCGATCCAGTTTCGGAGTTTATTTGATATATATTTCCTTTTTCATCACTAGACTTATATGATAGTTCTAGAATTGTATTTGTTTGTTGAGATTCTTCTAAAAGCTTATTTTTTAACTGAGCTTCATTTACCTCATTCGATGTTGAATTTTCTACTAATTTACTACTATTATTTTTATTTAAATATGAAAAAGTAAAAAATCCTATAATTAAAATTATCATTAATATCCCAATTTGAAAAACTATCGACCTATTCATTATGATATATTTCCATCTAGAATATTGTGTATATGAAGAACACCAATAGTTTTTCCACGGCTATTTTTTTTATGGACACACAAACTTGTAATTTTATTTTCGGACATTATAGCCAAACTTTTTACTGCCAACATGTCTTTATCAACACTTATTGGATTTTTTGTCATTACTTTTTTTACGGACAGTTCAATTAAAGATTTATTTTTTTGAGAACTTCTCCTAACCTGCCCATCTGTAATAATTCCAGTTGTTAATTTTTTTTTATTAGTTGCGATTAATATACCTAATTTTTTTTTAGTTATTATAGACAAAGCTTTTTTCATACTAGAATTTTCATTTATGAAAGGTATTTTAGACCCTGACATCATTAAATCTTCAACTGTTTTTAATTTAGCCCCTAAGCTTCCACTTGGATGAAATTCTTTAAAATTTTGTCTGCTAAATCTTTTTTTATTTAAAGCTGCAACTGCCAAACAGTCACCAATGGCAAGTTGCTCACTTGTACTACTAGTTGGCACTATCCCAAGTCCTGCTTCTTTAACTTCTGGAATATTTAATTTTATATCAGCAGCACGGTATAGCAAAGAATTTTTCTTAGATACAATTCCAATTAAAGTAATTTTATTTCTATTTGCATATTTAACAACGGGTTTTATTTCTTGCGTCTCCCCAGAATTACTTATTAAAATAAGCAAATCTTTTTTGGATATACTTCCAAGGTTTCCATGAGAACAGTCATTAGCTGAAATAGAAAATGAAGGACAACCAACAGAAGAAAGTGTAGCTGCTATTTTGGATGCAATTAAGTAACTTTTTCCTACACCACAAAGAATAATTTTAGATTGGCATTTTACTATTGCATTAACAGCTTGATCAAAAGAATTATTAATAGACTTTTTTAATTTTTTTAGAGCTTGAATCTCTAGATCAATAACTTCATATGCAATTTTTCTATAATTTTTAGTTTTCATTAATTAAATTTAGTGTTCAAAAACATTTAATTTAAAACCTGCTATTTCCATATCTACTAAAATTGGAACAACTTTCATACTCTTAATAAATAAATCTTTTCTATTTTCCCTTGTAAGCATGTCTAAAAGTTTTTTTCTAATTTCGAATAAATGTTCAGTATCTTGTGCGGCATAACTAATCTGTTTTTCTGATAAATTTGGATTGCCCCAGTCACTTTGCTGTTCCTTTTTAGATATATCCTTCCCACAAATTTCTTTAACTAAATCTTTGTAGCCATGTGAAGAACTTGCGGTTCTTGCTATTTTTGATGCAATTTTTGTGCAGAATATATTCTTAGGACTTACTTTTAAATGATATTTCAGCCAAAGTAGGTCTTGTCTAGCGTAATGCATGATGAACTCACAATTAGCATTTGTTAAAAGTTTAACTAAATTAGGTGCTATATAATTTTTTCTATTAAGCTTTACTATAAAGAATTTTTTCGACTCTAGACCTAATTGAATAAGAGTAAGTGGATCTCTTCCCAGCACCAAACCAAGTGCTTCACAATCTAAACTTATTCTTTTTTCCCCAGATAAATCAATATCTGGCAAATCATTTTCAAAAACTTTAATGTTATTCATTTTTAATTTATATATATAAAGACAAAACAATATTGTCTATTTTTTGATAATGATAACGAAAAAAATACTTATATTTGGTGCTAGTGGTCAAGTTGGACGTTATTGTATACGTAGGTTTGTCAAAAATAATTATAAAGTTACCGCTGTTACAAGAAATGTACATCAAAAAGGTTATATTCTTAAAACTCAAGCGCCAATTGGATATTTGGATGTTGTTGAGGCTAACATATTTAATGAGGATAAGTTAATTGAACTTATATCAAGAGCGGATGTTTGTTTAAATTTAATTGGAATTTTATATGAGAAAGGTAAATTAAATAGTTTTAAAAATATTCATTCAAACTTTCCTAAAAAATTAGCAGAGATTTGTCGTGCTCAAAAAGTAAAATTCGTTCATATTTCTGCATTAGGTTTAGAATTAGCCAAAGATTCAAAATATGCATCCAGTAAAATTAACGGAGAGAATTTTATTAGAGAGATAATGCCTAATGCAACAATTATTAAACCATCTTTAGTTTATAGTGTTGATGATAATTTAACTACAAAGTTTATGAGTTTGTTAAGTATGTTACCTTTTTTTCCATTATATTATGGTGGTAATACTAAATTTACACCTATCCACGTATCTGAATTAGCTGAATTAGTATTTTATATAATTTCTAAAGAATTTTATTCGAAAACAATTGAAGCTATTGGGCCTGAGGTTTTTACCTTCAAGGAAATTTTACAAATTTTAATGAAGTGCATTAAAAAAAACCGAATACTACTACCCTTGCCATTAACGCTCGCAAAGTTAACCGCCTTCTTTATGCAAATACTCCCTGAGCCTTTAATTACTAAAGATCAAATAAATCTTTTAAAATATGATAATATAAAAACAGAAAATGGATTAACTAATTTTGACATTGGATGTCCAAGTAAACTCAAATTTGAGGAAACTGTGACTAAGTATGCTTATAACTGGAAAGAAGGAGGTCAATTTTCTAATTTGTCAAAAACAAAATAATTTTATGATAATAACTTTAGTTTATATTTTAATTTTTTTTATACTTTTTTATGTAGCTCTAACGGGTTTTAAGGCTATGAATATTGGTATAGAGGCAAAAAAAAGGAATAAGTTTGAAAGAAATAAAAAAAAATCAAATAAAAAAAATGTACTTAAAGAATTAGAAAGTTTAAATAATCTTTACAAATCTAGAGCCTTGAGTAAAAAAGAATTTCAAAAAGCTAAAAATCAAATATTAAAAAATTAGGCAGATTTTATTTTTTTCTCTATAAACTTTGGAACTTCATCATCTTTATCTACAGGGTCATCTTTTTTACCTTTCGGCTGAAATGCATAAAGTAAGTGCAGTTTGCAATAAGAAAAATCTTTTAAAGACTTTCTACCACAGAAATAGAATGAGCTTTCATCTGGGTGACCCATAGGCCATTTGCATGTATTTTCGTCTAATTCTTCTAGTTGTTTGGGATTCTCAGGTTCAAAATCTTTTTCAATTAATAAAGATTTAAACTTTGATCTCGATAATCTTCTTTTTCCTAAACTTTTATTTTCAATTCTATTTTCATGTATGTCCTTGTTTGAAACATTTTCTTTGAAAACTCTATTTTTTAACTTTGCTGAAAGATTCAACCTGTGAGCTTTTCCAATTACCGCATTCCTACTTATGCCTCCAATTATTTCAGCAATTTGGCTTGCTGTTTTCCCTTTACCCCATAAATCTTTTAAAATCTTTACTTTTTCATCAGTCCACATATACACCACATATTGTGTTTCAATCTAAATTTAATACTATATAAACACATATATAATTCTAAAAAACAAGTTTTAATTTTGTTTTTTCAACAATTGATAAAAAAGATATAGAAACGTTGATCTATGGTTGAATTACATAAAAAATATAATTTGAAAGTCAATAAGTTTGGCTTAGTTAACTTTGTTGGATTTATTTCACTTTATTATCGAGAATGTAGCAGATTTTTCGTCGTTTGGGCACAAACACTTTTATCTCCTCTAATATCAAGTTTGCTTTTTTTGTCGGTATTAAGTCTTGCACTTGGCAATCAGAGAGGGGATGTTCTAGGGCAACCTTTTATAGTTTTTCTTGCTCCGGGTTTAATCGTTCAATCAATGATACTTCAAAGCTTTTCGCACTCAACAAGTTCTTTGATGATTTCAAAAATGCAGGGAAATATAGTTGATATATTGTATGCCCCACTTTCTGCCATAGAAGTTTCATTTTCTATCATTTTAGCAGCGGTTACTAGAAGTGTAATAATAGGTGCGGTATCAGCATTAGTTTTCTTTTTTATAGTAGATTTGAAAATTACAAATCTAGCATACATCTTTTACTCAGCATTTTTTGGTTCATTTTTTATTGGAAGTCTAGGTTTTATAACTGGTTTGTGGGCAACAAAATTTGATCACACTGCAACAATTACAAATTTCATAATGCAACCACTAGCTTTTTTATCAGGTGTATTTTATACAATAGATAAACTACCATCATTTTTTCAGTCTATAAGTTATTTTAATCCTTTTTTTCATATAATAAATATTTTTAGATATGGATTTTTGGGTGTATCCGATGGAGATATGTTTTTTGGTATGATTTATCTACCGTCGCTATCAATAGTAGGATGGTTTATTGCATACACTCTTTATAAGAATGGTTACAAAATTAAAACATAAACATGTCTTCACTTGCAAAAAATTATAATCGTAGAAAAATTTCTTTTAAAAAAGGAAAAGGTAGTTTCCTTTATTCTACAAAGGGTAGTAGATATTTAGATTTTGTTCAGGGAATAGCCGTAAATTCTTTGGGACATTCAAACCCTTACCTTAATAAAGCGTTAACATTTCAATCAAAAAAAGTCTGGCACATTTCAAATGCTTTTTTAATACCAGAAGGAGAACAGCTTGCTAAACGTCTTACAAAAAATACATTTGCCGATTATGTTATATTTCAAAATTCTGGTGCCGAAGCTACAGAAGTTGCTATTAAGGTTGCTAGAAAATATTTTTACTCAAAAAAAAAACCTTATAAAAATAGAATTCTTTGTATAAAAAATTCTTTTCACGGAAGAACACTTGCAGCAATTCATGCAAGTGGATCAAAAAAAATGACTGAGGGGTTTGGTCCAAAAATTCCTGGATTTGATCACTTTATTTTTGGAGATCATAAATCTTTAAAAAAATCAATTACAAAAAAAACAGCTGCTATTATGGTTGAGCCAGTTTTAGGCGAAGGTGGAATTAAAGTAATTCCAAAATGGTGTTTAAAAGGATTAAGAAAAATTTGTGATCAAAAAAAAATATTACTTATATTGGACGAAGTTCAATGCGGAATAGGCAGATCAGGAAAATTTTTTGCTTTTGAATATTCTGGAATTAAGCCTGATATTGTGCCTATAGCAAAAGGTATTGGAGGAGGTTTTCCGCTAGGCGCAGTTTTAATGAGTAAAAAAGTTGCAATTGGGATGACGCCAGGAACACACGGCTCTACATTTGGTGGTAACCCATTAGCTATGAAAGTAGGGAATGCAGTCTTAGATAAAATTATGAACAAAAATTTCTTAAAAAATATTCAAAAAACATCGAAATATTTTTTAAAAGAACTTAATAAAATTCAAGCAAAATATCCAAAAATTATTAAGGAAGTCAGAGGTATTGGCCTACTAATCGGTCTTCAGTTACATAAGGACCAGACTAACTTTATAAAAAAACTCGAGCAAAATAAATTATTAACTATAAGAGCTGCAGAAAATGTTATTAGAATATTGCCACCTCTAAATGTAAAGAAATCAGAGATTGATATGTCTATTAAAATTATAAAAAGAGTATGCAAAATTTATTAAAAAACATGAAACATTTTTTAAATTTAAAAGATATTAGAACTGTAGATTTAAAAAAAATTTTGAAAGATGCAAAAAAAAGAAAATCTAAAAGAAAAAATCTTAACACACTTGATGTTGATAAAGATGCTCCATTAAAAGGAAAAATTTTAATTCAAATGTTTGAAAAACCTAGTTTAAGAACCAGACTTAGTTTTTACTTAGCTATTAGACAGTTGGGTGGGGGAACAATTACTTTAAGATCAAATGAACTTCATCTTGGTAAAGGTGGTGAAAGCTTAGCTGATACTGCAAAAATTCTTTCTACTTATGGAGATGGTTTTATGTTGAGAACAGACAGTGATAAAAAGATCAATGAAGTTGTGAAATATATAAAAATACCATTTATTAATGGCCTTAGCCCATCATCTCATCCAACTCAAATTCTTTCTGATATTTTTACAGTTGAGGAAATTAAGAAAAAGCCTATTTCCAAATTAAATATTTGTTGGATAGGAGATTCTAATAATGTGCTTAATAGCCTAATTGCAGCTTCAGTGAAATTTTCGTTTAAATTAAATATTGGTTGTCCTAAAGATTACAAACCAAAAAAAATTATATTAGATTGGGTAAAAAAAAATAAAAAGAGTGTTCATATATATAATGATCCAAAAAAAGCTGTAAAAAATGCTGATGTGATTTTTTCTGATAAAGTTATTTCATTAAATGACAAAGTTAATATTAAAAAGAAAACTAAAGATTTTAAAAAATTTTTAATCGATGAAAAGTTGCTTAAATTAGCACCAAAAAGTATATTTTTGCACTGTCTACCAAGAGGAAATGAAGTTTCGAATAAAGTGTTTCTAGGAAAAAAATCTCACGTTTGGCTACAAGCTCTTAATAGAGTTCATGTTCAAAAAAGTATTTTAATGTATTGTTTTAATAAATTAAGGTAATTCTTTAGGTTGATCACTATTTTGATTCAAGTACAACATAACAGAAGCTCTATCTTTCTCATCCTTAAGTCCAGCAAAGCCCATTTTATTTCCTTTAATCCATTTCGATGGCTTGATTAAAAAACCATTCATCTCTGACCAGCTCCACTCTTTTTTGTATCCAGAAAGAGCTTTTGAATATTTATAGTCTGATATTGCCCCGACAGGTCTGAACATTACATTCCAAAGTTTTGGTCCAATGTTATTTCCACCACCTTGTTTAATACTATGGCAAGCTTTACATTTTTTAAAAACTTTTTGGCCATGATCAACATTTCCAAGCGCTAAAAGCGCTGATATATCTACATCACTTTCAGTGCTAGCTGAGCTCACCAGTCCATCTACATCTGTAGCTTCAACTTTATAAGCTGCTACCGATGGCTGTTCCACCTTAAACATAAAATCTGATATTTTTCCTATACCAAAAACTATTAATAAAGTAATTATTATTGCAGCTATTATTTTATTAATTTCAAATGAGTCCATTTTATAAGTATAATAATTGAACATATAACATGTAATTTGATAAATTACTTAACTTTAAATTGGTGATTTTGCCTCGGCTGGACGTGTAAATTATATAAATTATGAGCAACACATTAATAATAATACCCTCTAGGATGTCTGCAAAAAGACTACCAGGTAAACCATTATTAAAAATAAATGGTAAATCAATTATTACTCGAGTTTTCAATAAAGCAAAAAGTTGCAAAATTGGAAAAGTAATAGTTGCTACAGAAGATAAAATAATTGCAAACGAGATTAAAAAAAATGGTGGCAAGGCAATATTAACCTCTAAGAAGCATAATTCTGGTACAGATAGAATTTGGGAGGCTTTCAAAAAACTTAAGAATAACAAAATAAAATATATTATCAATCTTCAAGGAGATGAACCTTTAATTGATATAAATGACATTCGAAACTTGAATAAAATTGTAAGAAAAAATAAATTTGATATTGCCACTTTAGCTATAAAACTAAAAAATAAAAAACCTCTTAATAATAAAAACATAGTTAAAGTTGTTACAAAAAAAAAAATAAGTCTAATAAAACCACAGAAAGCAGTTAATTTTTATAGGATTTCAAAAAAAAAATATGAAAACTTTTATCAACATATTGGTATATATCAATATAGTGTGTCCGCTTTAAAAAAATTTTCCAGTTTAAACAGAACCATAAATGAGAAAAAAAATAGGTTAGAACAATTAAGAGCTTTAGATAATAAAATGCCAATTCATGTAGTTTTAGCTAAGAAAAATGTAGTAGGTGTAGATACTAGAGAAGATTATATAGAATTAAAAAAAATTTTAGAATATAAAATCTAAATGAAAATCTTATATCAGGGGAATGAAGGAGCATACTCTCAATTAGCTGCGGTAGAAATTTTTCCAGATGCTGAATTAATTTCTTGTAAAACTTTTGAAGATTGTTTCAAAAAGTGTACAGATGATGAAAGCCTTAGAACAATAATTCCTATTGAGAATTCAATCGCAGGAAGAGTTGCTGATATTCAATATTTGATGAATAAGTATAAGTTGCAAATATATGCAGAACACTTTCATAGAGTATCTCATAATTTAATTGCAAGACCTGGGGTTACCATAAGTAATTTGAAATATGTTAGATCACATTCCCAAGCTATTTCACAATGTCAAAGAATAATAAATGAATATGGATTAGAACCAATTGTTGCAGCTGATACGGCGGGAAGTGCAAAGTATATAAGTGACAACATACTCGATAATGAAGCGGCAATTGCATCAACATTAGCTGCTAAAATATACAAGTTAGAAGTGCTAAAAAGTAATATTGAGGATGATAAAAAAAATGTAACTCGTTTTCTTTTTATGGGAAAAAAAATCGAACACCCTGAATATAAAGAGAATGAAAAGTTTTTGACTAGTTGTATTTTTAAAGTAAAAGATAAACCGGCAGCTTTATATAAATGTCTTGGTGGTTTCGCGACTAATGATATATCCTTAAGTAAATTAGAGAGTTTTTCAGATCAAAGTAGTTTTGAGCAATATCTTTTCTTATGTGATATTGTTGGACATATCGAGGATCCAAAAGTTCAAAAATCTCTAGAGGAGTTAGGATTTCACACTATTAGCCTTGAAATACTTGGAGTGTATAAAGCTAGTAAATTTAGAAATTTGTAATATTTTAAATATTGATAGTTGAAGATTGAATTTTATTACTGATATAATAGACTTGGAGGCTAGAGGTGAATTCTGCTTAAACCCGATCAGATCTTAACGGAAGCAGTCGTAAAGACAGATTTTCAGGTTCTAGTCTCCTATAAAATATGAGCACAAACTCAAAAGTATTAGCATTAAAGTATCGACCAAAACTATTTAGTGATCTGATTGGTCAAGAAGTAGTAAGTGATACAATTTATAATTCTATAAAATATGATAAAATCCCAAATGCATTCTTGTTTACAGGAATAAGGGGAGTAGGCAAAACTACAATCGCAAGGTTAATCGCAAAGGCTTTAAATTGTAAAAATGGAATAGACAATATTGGCAATCAAAACTCTTGTGAAAATTGTCATTGTGAAGCTATTGCAAAATCAAATCATATAGATGTTTTAGAAATGGACGCAGCTAGCAAAACTGGAGTCGATGATGTTAGAGACTTAATTGAGTTTTCAAGGTATGGTCCAACATCATCAAAATACAAAATATTTATTATTGATGAAGTTCATATGTTAAGCAAACAAGCCTTTAATGCGCTTTTAAAAACCTTAGAGGAACCACCTGAATATTTAAAATTTATTTTTGCGACAACAGAACTAAAAAAAATTCCTGTTACTATTTTGTCCAGGTGTCAAAGATTTGACTTGTCGAGAGTTAGATCAGAAGAATTATTAATATATATTAAAAAAATTTGTGACTTAGAAAACGGTAATATTTCTGATGAAGCACTTAAACTTATAGTAAAAATTTCGGAGGGTTCAGTCAGAGATTCATTATCTTTACTAGATAGAGCTTTATTATCCAATGATAAAGAAAAAAGATTAGAATTATCAGATGTTCAAAAAATTTTTGGATATTTTGATAAATCATATTTAATAAGAATCTTTGAATATATTTTAAAAGGGGATCAAAATAAAACATTGGAAACTTATAAAAATATTTATAATCAGGGGGTTGAGCCTAAGATATTTTTAAATGATTTTTTAGAAATTCTTTATTATTTCAAAAATATAAATTCTCTAAACGAAAGTACAAAAAACTTTGATTTAAACAGTGATGAATTTGAAGCAATTAAAGAAATTTCAATGAACTTAAATAGTGAAACGTTGATTTTGTTTTGGCAGTTTACAATTAATACTTTAGGGGAATTAGATATTGTTGCTGATCAAAATATAAGTGTAGAAATGTTTTTAATTAGGTTGCTTCATATTAAATCTATCAAAATAAAAGATTATAAGGATCACAGCGATATTCATATTAAACCAGATGAAAAAAAATTAGAAACTAAAATACAGAAAAAGCAGGATCCTATAAATCAAATTAAAAGTATCGTTCAAGAAAAAAGTCTTGATGACATCAAAACAAATAAAATTAAAACCAAAAATATATCAATAAAAAGCCTCAATGATTTAATTGATTTATGCAATGTAAAAAAGGAGGTTAAATTAAAATATGAACTTGAAAATAATGTTAATCTGGTAAGCTTTGAGCATGGTAGAATAGAAATTTCTATTAACGAAAAATTAGAAAAAGACTTTATAAAAATTCTTTCAGCTAAGTTATTAGAGTGGACCAATGAAAGATGGATGATTACTCTTTCAAAAAAGATTGGGGAAAAATCAAAAAAAGAAAGTGATGGGGATGCAAAAATTAAACTTTTCGAAAATGCAAAAAAAACAGAAACTTATAAAAAAATTTTACAAACATTTTCTGATGCAGAATTAATTGATATTGAAATTAAAAAAGATGAATGATTTTTCAAAAATATTAGATAAAGCTAAAGAGCTAGAAGAGAAAATGAAAGAAAGCCAACAGAATATAAAAAAAATTTCTGTTGAAGGTACATCTGGCACTGGGTCTGTAAAAGTTACTCTTAATGGAGATGGAGAAATGATAAAAATTTATATTTCTCCTGAAATACTTAAAGAGGACAAATCAATTATTGAAGATTTAATTACAGCAGCTCATAATAATGCAAAAGAGAAACTTAAGTCCAAAACATCTGAAGAGATATCAAAAGCTGCTGGTGGTTTTGGTATACCAGGTTTTAAATGGCCTCTTTAAGAAATGCAAAATATTAGCGAAATTGAAGATTTAGTTAAGATAATTTCAAAGCTCCCTGGGCTTGGTCCAAAATCAGCAAAACGTATTGTCTTAAAATTAATTAATAACAGGGATAAACTAGCTAAGCCAATGGCCAAAGCTTTAACCGAGGTATGTAAAAATATAGTTCGATGTAATATTTGTGGAACATTAAAACCAAATTTAATTGAATGTAGCTATAGCAGTTGCGAAGTAGTTAAAAAAAAATATAATAAAATATGTGTTGTTGAAAATATCTCTGATCAATGGAGTATACAAAGTTCAAACATATTTGAAGGATATTTTCATATTTTAGGAGGCACAATATCATCAGTGGGACAAAGAAAAGAAGATTTATTGATTAATTCTTTAAAAGAAAGAGTAAATAGAGATAAAATTGAAGAAGTGATATTAGCAACAAGCGCGACAGTAGAAGGTCAAACAACAGCATACTACATTAGAGATAGTTTAAAAAATTCTAATGTGAAAATTTCAAAACTAGGACAAGGCCTTCCAATTGGTGGTGAAATCGAAAATCTTGATGATGGCACTCTACATTCAGCCTTTATAAATAGAACTGGATTGGACGTAGATTCAGATTGACTTTTTCATTATTCTATTGAAGTGAAGCAATGGTTCAGTGTAACCCGAAGGCTGACTTTTGCCGTGAAAAACCAAATCACACGCAGTTTTAAAAGCAATTGATTGATAATAATTTGCTCCCATAGACTGGTATGGGTCCTGACCTTTCATACTTTTATCTTTAAGATTTTGATTATCAACAATTTTAGCCATTTTTTTCATAATTTCTAAAACTTGCTTTTTGCTACAAACTCCATGGTGCAGCCAGTTTGCTAAATGTTGGCTGCTTATTCTGCAAGTAGCTCTATCCTCCATTAATCCTATACCATTGATATCCGGAACTTTTGAACATCCAACAGATTGATCAATCCATCTAACCACATATCCCAAAATACCTTGTGTGTTATTTTTAATTTCTTCTGATATTTGTGATTTTGACCATTTATTTTTTGGGGAATTAATTGGAATTTCAAGCAAATCATCTATTTTAGCTTTTTTTCTTTTCATTATGTCTTTTTGTTTAGAAAAAACATCAACGTGATGATAATGCAAACTATGGATAGCTGCAGCAGTTGGTGATGGAACCCATGCACAATTAGCCCCAGACTGTGGATGAGAAATTTTTTGCTTCATCATGTCATTAAGAAGATCGGGCATTGCCCACATCCCTTTACCAATCTGAGCTTTACCGGAAAATCCACAGGACAATCCAATATCAACATTATTATTTTCATAAGCTCGTATCCATTTTGAAGTTTTCATATCTCCTTTTAATATCATTGGTCCAAATTCCATAGATGTATGGATTTCGTCACCGGTTCTATCCAAAAATCCAGTATTTATAAAAAAAACTCTTTTTTTTAACGCTCTTATACATTCTTTTAAATTTAAAGAAGTTCGTCTTTCTTCATCCATTATTCCACAAAGAATTTGATTATTTTTAAGCTTTAAAACTTTTTCTACATTCTTAAAAATTAAATCTGTAAAAGAACATTCTTCTGGTCCATGCATTTTTGGTTTTACAATATAAATAGCTTTCTCTCTTGAATTTCCTCTTATTTTAAAGTCATGTAAACAACTAGCTGAAGTGATAAAAGCGTCTAATATACCTTCTGGGCATTCAGAACCATCCTTCAATAAAATACTCGGGGTAGTCATCAAGTGACCAACATTTCTATTTAATAAAAGTGATCTTCCATGCAATTTATACTTAGATCCTTTAGGTGAAATATAGTTTCTATCTTTATTTAATTTTCTTGAATTTTTTTTACCATTTTTGATAAACGATGATTTGAGTTTACCTTTCATTAGTAATAACCAATTTTTGTAGCCATGAACTTTATCTTCAGCATCTACAGCTGCTACACTGTCTTCATGATCACAGATTGTTGTTATTGCTGATTCTAAAAAAATATCATGAATTTTTAATGGGTCTTGGTTTCCTTCTGGATTGTTAACCTCCATTTTTCCTGTCTGATCAAATAATATATCAATATGTAAATTATTATTTTTGAATAATATAGAAGATATTTTATTTGATATTTTTGAATATCCAATAAATTGATTTTGATGCAACAAGTCCAATTTAAGCTTATTATTAAAAATTTTTGGTATTTCATTTAAATCCACCCAACTTTTATTTTTTAAAGGAATTATCTTATCTAAAAGATTTCTCGAGTATAAAATTACCTCTTTTCCTCTTATTGGGTTGTAAGTATTTCCTTTAAGAGCCCCTCTTGTTTCTGGAATTATATCTGCACCATATAAGCTATCATATAGACTTACCCATCTTGCGTTTGCAGCATTAAGTAAAAATCTTGCATTCGAAACAGGACAAACTAATTGTGGTCCACAAATACTTGAAATTTCATTATCAACATTTTTAGTTTGTATTTTAAAATTGGGTCCAGTATTTTTTAAATATCCAATTTTTTTTAAAAATTTTTTATAGTCATTTTTTTTGAATTTTTGACCTTTTCTGTTGAGATGGTAATTATCAATCGATCTTTGCATTTTATGCCTTGTTTGAATTAGTTTTTTATTTATAGGGGCAAGCTGATGAACTGTTTTGTTAAATCCATTCCAAAATCTTTTTGAAGAAATATTTGTACCTCTCAAAACTTCATTGTTTACGAAATCAAATAATATTTTTGATACTGATAATTCAAATATTTTTACGAATTTTTCCCTTTTTTTCATGTTCAAATTAAAAATTTGTAGATTTTTTATTTAATTATTTTATTAACTATTAAAAATTGATAAAGAAATATATTTAGATTATGAAAAATTACTTAAATTTTGAGACAAATATCAAAGATCTAGAGGCAGAGTTAGAAAACTTGAAAGATCCTTATAATAAAGAAGGTCTTTCTGAAGTTGATACAAGCAAAATCTCAAAGCTACAGGAGGAAATAGATACTAAACTCAAGGGTATTTACGCGAATCTTGATCCATGGCAAAAAACATTGGTAGCAAGACATGAGGATAGACCTAAATCAAAATATTTCATTGATAACATCTTTTCAGATTTCATTCCATTAAGTGGTGATAGATATTATGGAGAAGATAAATCAGTAATAACTGGATTTGCAAAATTTAAAAATTTGTCTGTTTTGGTAATAGGTCAACAAAAAGGAGACAGTTTGGAGACCAGGATTGAAAGAAATTTTGGAATGATGAAACCAGAGGGATATAGAAAATCTGTGAGATTAATGAAACTTGCTGACAAATTTAATTTACCTATTATTCTATTTATTGATACCCCTGGAGCCTATCCTGGTGTAGGCGCAGAAGAAAGAGGGCAAGCAGAGGCTATTGCGAAATCAATAGAATGTTGCATGGAATTAAAGGTTCCAACTATATCAATAATAATTGGTGAAGGTGGATCAGGCGGAGCAATTGCTCTCGCATCATCAAGTAAAGTTTTAATGTTAGAAAATGCAATTTACTCAGTAATTTCACCAGAGGGATGTGCTTCAATTTTATGGAGAGATCCAAAGAAAACATTAGAAGCAGCAACCGCAATGAAACTTTCTTCAAAAGATTTGCTAGACTTAAATATTATAGATGAAATTATTGAAGAGCCAACTGGCGGAGCACATAGAGACAGAGAAAAAGTATTGAAAAATGTAAAAGTCTCAATTGAAAAAAGTTTAATTGAATTTGCAGATTTAAATCGTGATGAGATTTTAGAAAAAAGGAAAAATAAATTTTTATCAATTGGAAGATCAAAGGGCTTGTACACAAGTGGGAATAATAAAGATAAGTTAATTCTCCAAACAAATACTTTCGATAAATTAGTGCAAAAAATTAAAATTAATAAAAAAAAATATATACTTATTTTTTTTCTTTTATCGTTTTTAGCTATATTAGGTTTATTAGTTTAAAGTTTTAAAGTCTTCCACAACAATTCTTATATTTTTTACCAGTTGCTTCACATTTTTCGTTTCGAGATATTTTTTGACCTTTATTTAATATTAAGAGGCATTTTGGATTATTTACGACATTATTAGTTTTTTTAGTATCTTTGTAGTCATTTTTTTTTTCAACAATAGTTAAATTAATTAAAATTTTTATTAGATCATTTTTTATTTTTATTAATAAATTTTCAAAAAGAGCAAAAGCCTCTTTTTTATACTCAACTAATGGATCTCTTTGACCATAAGATCTTAATCCAATTACTTGCCTTAGCTGTTCTAGATATTGGATATGAAGCTTCCAATTTGCATCTATAGATTGTAACAAAATTCTTTTTTCTATCTCAATTGATTGTTCTTCTCCAATTATATCAATTCTTTCACTCCTTTTTTCTAGAAATCTTTTATTTATCTCTTCTTTAAAACCTTTTTCATCACGTTTAATCAATTCACTAATTTCACTATCACTAAAACTTTTTCCTAAAAATACTCTTATTTGAGTTTCAAAATCTTTGCTATTTTTGTATTCAAGTAAATGAGAGTTAATTTCATCCATAAAATTATTTGAATAATCAAAAATTGAATTTGAATTTATTATATCTTTTCTTTGATTAAAAATTACTTGTCTTTGATCATTAAGAACATTGTCAAATTTAAGGAGAGTTTTTCTTATATCAAAATTTCTTGACTCAACTTTTTGTTGCGCCCTTTCTAATGCCTTATTTATCCAAGGGTGATCAATGCTTTCACCATCTTTTAAACCTAGTTTTTCAAGCATGCTTGTCATCGACTCTGAACCAAAAATTCTCATTAAATCATCATCTAAACTGACGTAAAATATAGAATTTCCCTCGTCTCCTTGTCTTCCAGATCTACCTCTTGCTTGGTTGTCTACCCTTCTAGACTCCATTCTTTCTGTGCCCAGTACAAATAATCCTCCTAAATTTTTAATTTTGTCTTTCTCAATTTGGTTTTCTTTTTGACTATTGTCTATTGCTTTACCACCTAATTTAATGTCTACACCTCTTCCAGAAATACTTGTTGTAATTATTATTGATTTTAATTTTCCAGCATCTAGAATTATTTCTGCTTCTCGCTCATGATTCTTAGCGTTTAAAACTGTATGAGGTACTCCCGCTTTTTTTAAAAGTTCAGAATATTTTTCTGATTTATTAACACTTGAAGTGAATACTAACATTGGTTGTCCAGTGTGATAACATTCTTGTATTTTTTTAAGTATTGCAGTGTTTTTTTCTTCTTCAGTCCGATATATTTGGTCATTCCAATCTTTTCTTATCATTTTTTTATTAGTTGGTATTGTGGTAACTCCAAGGTCATAAATTTCCTGGAATTCCTCAGCCTCAGTAAGGGCTGTTCCTGTACAACCTGATAATTTTTCGTATAATTTAAAATAATTTTGGTAAGTTATAGATGCTAAAGTCTGATTTTCTACTTGTACCTCAATCTTTTCTTTTGCCTCCAGAGCTTGATGCAATCCATCTCCATACCTTCTTCCCTCTAATATTCTACCAGTGAGTTCATCAACAATTTTAAGGACACCTTCTCTTACCAAGTAATCCTTACCTTTTTTGAATAGATGATTTGCCCGTAAGGCTTGGTTAACAAAATGAACTAATGATAAATTATCTGGATCATATAAATTATTATTTTTTAACAGCCCAGCCTCATCAAAAATTTTTTCAACATTTGTAATTCCTTGATTTGTTAAAAAAATATTCTTATCTTTTTCGTCTACCTCGTAATCTGTGTTTTTTAATCTTTTTACAAGTTTATCGATTGCTATATATTGACCCTCATTATTTTCAGCTGCACCAGAAATGACCAAGGGTGTTCTTGCCTCATCTATAAGGCAAGAATCAATTTCATCCACTATAGCAAACTTATGACTTCTTTGTACGAACTCCTTACTAGAAAATTTCATATTATCCCTTAAATAATCAAATCCTAGTTCACTGTTTGTTGCATAAGTAATATCGCAATTATAATTTTTCTTTCTTTCATCGTCATTTTGATCGTTATTTATATAACCGGATGTTAATCCTAAAAATTTGTATATTACCCCCATGTCAGAACAGTCTCTTTTTGCCAAATAATCATTTACAGTTACGATATGCACACCCTCTCCATGTAAAGCATTTAAATATGCCGCTAAAACAATTGTTAAAGTTTTACCCTCTCCTGTCTTCATTTCAGCTATACTTCCATTATGTAGAACAATCCCACCCATTATCTGAACATCAAAGTGTCTTTCATTTCTAGTTCTCTTTGAGGCTTCTCTAACAAGCGCAAAAGCCTCTGGTAATAAAATTTTTATATTCTCACCTTTCTTTACTTTTTCTTTTAATAATTCTGTTTTTTTTGGGAATTCCTCGTCTTTTAGCTTGGATACATCATTTTCTAGCTCATTTACCTTTTCAACAATAGATTTTATTTTATCTAAATTTTTCTGATTATCAGATCTGATAAACTTTGATATGATCTTAAATGGATTAAGCATGTATTTTTGATATTTATATATTAAATATAGATAATAATATAAGAATTATATTAATAATTTAAATAGCATGGTTATAAATTTAGGTAATTTTTTTAATACAAAAAACAAAAACTCAAAAATCAGTGACTTCCAAGATCTAGACCATTTGGATGGTATGGCAATATCCGTAGTAAACGCCAAATTATACAATCCACCTCGGGATGACTTAGTCTTATTCTACTTTAGAAATGGTGCTAATTTTGCATCTTTATATACTCAATCAACGATAATTTCTGAAAATATAAAGTGGAACAAACAAATCAACAGTAAAAAAATCAAAGCTTTACTAATTAACACAAGAAATGCCAATGCTTTTACAGGCAAAAATGGCTTTCAAAGTTTGAAAGAAATAGCAGAGGAACTTTCTAATCAGCTTACTCAAAAAAAAAAAGATGATGATGAAGAATTTGAAAAAATCAAACCCACAGATATTTTATTTGGCTGCACAGGTACTATAGGGGAAATTTTCCCAACTCGTAAAATAAAAGATTCTATTCCAGAGTTGATTAATAAAATTAAATATAATCAAAATAAATATTTATGGTTTAAAGCAGCGCTTGGCATAATGACGACAGACCTAGTACCTAAAATTGCCATGGAAGAGTGTAAAATAGGAAATACAAATGTTAAACTGTATGGAGTTGCAAAAGGATCAGGGATGATACATCCAAATATGGCAACTACTCTTGGATACTTATTTACGGATGCAAGGATTTCATCTAAAATTTTAAAAAAACTTTTAAAAAAAAATATTGAAACCACGTTTAATGCAATTAGTTGTGACGGTGATACAAGTACGAACGATATGGTAAGTTTATTTGCTACTGGAGAAGCAAAGAATTCTGTTATTAATAATATTCATGATGAAAGAATAAAAAATTTCGATAAAGCTTTGCACAATTTATTATTAAATTTAGCAAAAAGAGTAACAGCGGATGGTGAGGGAGCATCTAAATTTATTACCATCAATATTGAAAATGCAAAAACAGAAAAAGATGCAAAAAAAATTGCTTTTTCAATAGCTAATTCACCATTAGTTAAAACTGCATTCGCAGGAGAAGATCCTAATTGGGGTAGAATAATAATGGCAATTGGAAAATCTCAAGTTCAGATAAATACTAATAAGGTTAATATTTCATTTGGAGAAAATAAAGTTGTTGAAAAGGGTGAATTATCAAAAGAATATAATGAAGTTGAGCTTAAAGAGTTTATGAAAAATGAAAAAATAGATCTCAAAATAGATCTTAAAATGGGGTCCAAGAAGTTTATTGCCTACACAATGGATTTAACAAAAAAATATATAGAAATTAATTCAGATTATAGAAGTTAAACAAAATTTGAACATAAAAAATAAATTTTTCTGATTATGATAAAATATAAATTGATTTGCAAAGGATGTAAAAAAAGTTTTAATAGCTGGTTTTCTTCATCAAAAGAATTTGAAAGACTCAAAAAAATGAAATTACTTAATTGTAATTTTTGTGATTCTTTAACAGTAGAAAAATCTTTAATGGCTCCAAATGTAATTAATAGTATTAAAGAAAATTCTAAATCTAAAAATTATGAGATAGAGAAATTAAGAAAAGTTAAAAAAGAAATTAGGAAATATCAAAGCTTTATAAAAAATAATTTAGAGTATGTGGGTGAAAAGTTTACTTTTGAAGCACGATCGATTCATTATAATTCGAAAAAAAAAACCAAGGGTATTTATGGTAAAGCCACAATGGAACAGTTGAAGGAATTAAAGGAAGAGGGAATTGAAACTCAGTCTATCCCTTGGATCGAAGACAAAGAAAATTAGTTCTTTTGAAACAGCGCTATATAATTAACCGATTTATCAGAATTAATATTCCATGTGTTTTGTAATGGATTAAACACTACACCATCAATTTTTTTAATTTTTAAAGAATTTTTTTTTGCGTAACTGACTAATTCTGATGGTTTAACAAATTTATTCCATTCATGTGTTCCAATTGGAAGCCATCTTAAAACATATTCTGCACCGACTATTGCAAAAAGATAAGATTTTAAAGTTTTGTTTAAAGTGGCCACAAACATTAAACCATTTTTTTTTAAAAACTTTGAGCTATTTTTTATGAAATAATTTACATCCTCTACATGTTCAATAATTTCCATATTTAAGATTATATCAAACTTGTCTTTAATTTTAAGTTTCTCGGGAGATGAGCAGTAGTATTTAATTTTAAGATTTTTTTTTGAAGAATGTATTTTAGCAACATTAATATTTTTTTCAGAAGCATCTATGCCCGTAACGTTTGCTCCAAGTCTACTCATCGGTTCACAAAGTAGTCCCCCTCCACAACCAATATCTAAAATCTTTAATTTTTTTAAAGGCAATACCTTAGATTTCATTTTATAATGTTCTTTAGCGTTATCTTTAATATATTTAATTCTTATAGGATTAAATTTATGCAGTGGTTTAAATTTTCCATTAGGGTCCCACCATTCAGAGGCAATTTTAGAAAATTTCTCTATTTCTTTTTTATTAATTGTGTTACTTTTCATTTTGTATTGACATAATAATTAACATGTAATTTATCAAGATATTTTTAAATTAAATTAAAAAGTATTCAATGAAAATTGTTGTATTAAAATTCGGTGGAACGTCTGTGGGTTCAATTGGTAGAATCAAAAAGGCTGTAAAAATAATTACTAGGCATGTTAAAAGTAAAAAAAAAGTTATTGTAGTATCATCCGCAATGAGTGGTGTTACGAATGATCTAATTAGCAAAACAAAGAAAATTAGTAATAATTTTAGTCCTGCAGAATATGACACAATTGTTTCATCAGGTGAGCAAATTTCGTGTGCACTTATTTCAGGTAATCTTAATCACATTGGTATTAAATCTAGATCTTGGTTAAGTTGGCAAGTACCAATATTCACACAAGGTAGTCATAAAAAATCGAGAATAACAAATATTTTCAAAAGTAGAATTTTAAACTATATAAAATCAGGTGGAGTTCCAATCATCACTGGTTTTCAGGGAGTTAATTCTGAAAATCGTCTCACTACACTCGAGAGAGGTGGGTCGGACTCAAGTGCAATTATGATTGCTAAATATTTTAAAGCTGAAAAATGTATTATATATACTGATGTAGAAGGTGTTTATACAACTGATCCAAATTTAACTAAAAAAGCCAAAAAAATAAAAAAAATTTCTTATGAGGAGATGCTAGAAATGTCTTCTTTAGGTGCGAAAGTTATGCAACCTGCCTCAATCCAAGATGCCAGACTAAATAAAATAAACATAGATGTAAAATCATCTTTTGTTAATAGGTCTGGAACATTAATTACACAAAGAAAAAATATATCTAAAGATAAAATTATTACCGGAATATCCTTTACTAAAAATGATACAAAAATATCTCTTTTAGGTGTAATAGATAAACCAGGAGTAGCTGCATCAATTTTTGAACCACTATCTAAAAATTTCATAAATGTAGACATGGTTGTACAGAATATTTCATCTGATGGAAAAGAGACAGATTTAACTTTTACTATAAAAAACGATGATTTAATTAAAACCGAAAGACTTCTAAAAAATAATAAAAAAATTAAATTCAAAAATATTTTGATAAAAAAAAATGTATCAAAACTATCAATTATTGGAGTTGGAATGATTACTACACCTGGTGTAACATATAGAATGTTTAAAGCATTAGCTAAAAATAAGATTAATATTCAAGTTATTTCTACATCTGAAATTAAAATTTCTGTTTTAATAAATAAAAAATTAATTAAAAAAGCTATTAACTCACTCCATAAAGAGTTTAATTTAGATAAATGAGCATCAGACCCTTTAGAGATATAATTAGAAAAAAAACAAGAGTAATTAAAGTTGGAAAAGTAAATATAGGAGGGAGCAATCCTATCAGTGTGCAATCAATGACCAACACTTTGACTAATGACATAAAAGCTACGATTAAACAAATACAAGAAATTTCAGAAGCTGGAGCTGACATTGTGCGAGTATCATGTCCTGATGAAGACTCTTCAAAAGCTTTAAAAGAAATTGTAAAACATATTAATATTCCTTTAGTTGCTGATATTCATTTTCATTATAAAAGAGCTATAGAGGCCGCAGAGAATGGTGCTGATTGTCTTAGAATAAATCCTGGAAATATTGGAGACAGAAACAAAATTAAAGAGGTTATAAATTCTGCAAAAAATAACAATTGTTCAATTAGAATTGGGGTTAATGCTGGATCACTAGAGAGAGATATTCTAGAAAAATTTAAAGAACCATGTCCAGAAGCCTTAGTAGAAAGTGCTTTAAGAAATATTAAAATTATTGAGGACCTTAATTTTAATAATTTTAAAATAAGTGTAAAATCTTCAGATGTTTTCTTATCGGTTAAAGCTTATAAACTGTTATCTAAAAAAACTGAATATCCGTTGCATCTTGGCATTACAGAAGCTGGTAGCTATATCCCAGGCAGCGTAAAGTCGGCAATTGGACTAGGAAATCTATTAATGGAGGGTATAGGTGATACAATAAGAGTATCTTTGTCAGCCGATCCCGTTGATGAAGTAAAGATTGGTAACGAAATTCTTAAGTCGATCGGTTTAAGAAGTCGAGGAGTTAAAATTATATCTTGCCCATCTTGCGCAAGACAAGGTTTTAAAGTGATTGATACTGTAAAAATATTAGAGGAAAAGCTATCACATATTAAGGAGCCAATAACATTGTCGATTATTGGCTGTGTTGTAAATGGTCCCGGTGAGGCAGCATTTACAGATATTGGCATTACAGGAGGGGGAAGGGATAGCAATATGCTTTATCTAAACGGAACACAAACAGAAAAGTTAAGTAATAAGGAAATCATTTCAAAAGTAGTGGACTTAGTTGAGAAAAAAGCTGAGGAAATTCAAAATAATAATAAATGATACCCCTAGAAAAAGTAAAAAATATTGTAGATAAGCATTCAAAATTAGAGACTGATCTATCTTCAAACAGCATTGATAAAAAGAAATTTGCCGAAATGTCTAAAGAATATTCTGATTTAAATGAAATAATTGAAGACGCTAAATTTTATATACTATTTGAAATTGAGAAAAAAGAGTTAGAAAAAATTATAAATGATAAATCTAGTGACGATGAAATGATTGATCTCGCTAATGCTGAACTATCTCAATTAATTAATAAAAATGAAAAGGTAAAAAAAAAACTAATTTTCTTTTTATTACCTAAGGATGAGGCAGATAAAAAAAATGCAATTTTAGAAATCAGAGCTGGAACTGGTGGGCTCGAGGCTAGTCTATTTGCAGCAGATTTATTTAAAATGTATGAAAAAATTTGTAATAACAAAAAATGGAACATAGAAGTAATAAGCATATCTAAAAGTGATGCAGGTGGACTTAAAGAAGTAATTGCATCAATTAAAGGCAAAAATATTTATTCTACATTAAAATATGAAAGTGGCGTTCATAGAGTTCAAAGAGTTCCCGAAACTGAAACACAAGGAAGAGTTCATACCTCTGCAGCAACTGTAGCAGTTTTGCCTGAAGCTGAAGAGATTGATGTTAAAATTGAGGATAAGGATTTGAGAATAGACGTTTTTCGAAGTAGTGGACCGGGTGGGCAGAGTGTAAATACAACAGACTCTGCTGTAAGAATAACACATATTCCAACAGGAATAGTTGTCAGTCAACAAGATGAAAAATCTCAGATAAGAAATAAAGAAAAAGGCTTAAAAATTTTAAGATCAAGAATATATGAGTTTGAGAGGAAGAAAAAAGAAGATGAACGCTCAGAATATAGAAAAAGTAAAATAGGAAGTGGCGATAGATCAGAGAGAATAAGAACTTACAATTTTCCACAAGGAAGAGTTACTGATCATAGAATAAATTTAACACTTCATAAACTGAACGAGTTTATGGAGGGAGAAATTTTTGATGAAATGGTTGAAAATATAAATCTACAAGTTCAAGAAGAGCTTATGAAAAACGATTAATATGTTAAAAAATAAATTCGATTTTAAATGATTTTGCAAAGATTTTATCGAATTATTATATTAAGACCCCAAAACTTGATGCAGAAATTTTATTATCTAGTGTTTTAAAAAAAAGTATTAAGGAGATGACATTTGACGATAAAATAAATATTAATCAAAAACAGCTTAAACTATATAGGAATTTAGTTAGGAGAAGAAAATATGGTGAACCAGTAGCTTATATTCTGAATAAAAAAGAGTTTTGGAAATACAATTTTTATGTAGATAGAAATGTTTTAATACCGAGGCCAGATACCGAGATAATTATTGAAGAAACACTTAAACTTTTAAATAAAGATGCAAAAAAATCAGTTTTAGACATTGGTACTGGGTCTGGATGTATAATCATATCTTTGGCTAAAGAACGTTCGAAACTATATGGATCTGCTATAGATATATCAAAAAAAGCAATAAAAGTGGCAAAAATTAATGCAAAAATACATCAATTAAAAAATAGAATTAACTTTTATAATTCATCTGTTGACAATTTTTTTAAAGGAAAATATGATTTAATTGTATCAAATCCTCCATACATAAGAGACTATAAAATAAAATGTTTGGATAAAGATATAATTTGTTATGAACCATTAGTGTCGTTAAATGGGGGTCCAAATGGTTCTTTAGTGCTTAATAAAGTAATTAAAAAATCCTCTAGTTTAATAAAGATTGGTGGAAAACTAATTTTAGAAATCGGATACGATCAAAGGCTTGAAATTATGAAATTGCTTAGAAATAATGGATTTTATTTAAATAAAATAGTAAAAGATTATGCAAAAAATGACAGATGCGTCATTGCTACCAAAACTTAAATTTCTGAAATGAGACATTTTAAAAATAATCATAAAAGAAGATTTAGATCAAGTAATGATAGAAACTTTACTCGAAATCTAGATGGTCAATCCTTAGTCTCAAATACAAACTTTCAAAGAAAACCTCATCGAACTAACAATCAAAGTGCTTCTAGATTGATTGAAAAATATGCAAATCTTGCTAGAGAAGCTTTAACTACAGGAGACAAAATTTTATCTGAAAGTTATTATCAATTTTCTGATCATTATTTAAGAGTCCTTAATGAAAGAGAAAAAAATCAAAGTTCAAATAATTTTGATAAAGAAAAATCTATAAATGAAAAATCTGAAAGTGATAAAGACAGTAAAGATCAAAAATTTGATGAGAAAAAAGTGGTGACTAGTTAATTCCTGCAATTATTTCTGATTTCAAGACATTAATTTTCAATTTACTAACTTCAAACATTTTCCTAGACTTATTCTTTAATATCTTCCCTGATGGTAGTTTTAATGTTTGGGAATTAATACGTTTTCCATTAAAAATAACTTCATAATGCAAATGTGGACCTGTAGACTTTCCAGTTGAACCTACGTAACCAATTGTTTGGCCTTGTTTTACTCTTGTTCCTTTTTTTATGTTTGCTGCAAATTTTGAAAGGTGAGCATATACTGTACTATAACTTGAGTTATGTTTGATTTTTACACAATTTCCACCACCACCACACCATGAAGCTTTTAAAATAACTCCATCCCCCGAAGCCATTATTGGTGTTCCTTCTGGTGCTGCAAAGTCTGTACCTCTGTGCATTTTATTGTAACCGTCAATAGGATGTTTTCTCATCCCAAATTTTGAGGATAGTCTAGCACCATTAATTGGGGTTTTCATTAATGCTTTTTGAACACTTTTTCCATTTATATCGTAATGTCCTTCTTCTCCATTATCGTTAAAAAAATAAAAAGCGTTGCTTTGATTACTTAAATTTAAATCTGCAAATAAAATATTGCCCGTATTAAATATTTTTTTATTATCATCTTCAAAAACTTCATAAATTATTTGGTATATATCGTTACGTCTTATATCTCTCTGGAAATCAATTTGAAAACCATAAATTCTAGCAAATTCGACTATTATATTTGCAGGAATTTTATTTCTAATTGCGCTCCTATATAGGCTTTGTGTAATTTTACCCTCTTTGTATACAATTCTTTTATTTAAGTTTGTTACAATATCTTTTGATAAAAAATTATCATTTTCTAACTCTCTTACCAATAAGATTTTTTTAGTTTTGCTTACAGGGAAAGTGAATTTAGATATTTTATTATTCTTTTTATTTATAGTAAAATTAATCTTTTGATTAATTTTTAATGTATAA
>CACGNQ010000007.1 GCA_902574525.1 uncultured Pelagibacteraceae bacterium | reverse complement strand
AGATATTTGTAAAATTCATCTCAAAGCCAATATAGATTAATGATATAAAAAAAATTGAATAACATGATAATATAAATAATTTTGGACTATTCTTAAACTTTATTGATGTAGATTTAACTCCTATAATTTCATCATCTTTTATATCTTGATATCCATATATTGTGTCGTACCCTAATGTCCAAAATATGGCTCCAAAATAAAATATTAAAGGCACAATGCTTACGTCGGAATATATTGTCGTCCACCCAAGAATAAGACCGTAATTAAATGTAATACCTAAGAATAGTTGAGGCCAATAGGTAAATCTTTTCATATATGGATATGAAAATGCTAATGGCATAGAACATAAAGCCAATATAATAGTATATAAATTAAATTGTAAAAGAACGAAAAGTGCCAACAAACAAAGTGCCGATGAATAAAATAAGCCAAGTTTTATTGATACCTTTCCTGAAGCAATGGGTCTTTTTTTTGTTCTCTCTACTCTTTTATCAAAATCTTTGTCAGCAATATCATTTATAATACATCCAGCAGATCGCATTAAAATAGATCCAGATAAGAATAGAAAAAAATACTTTAAATAAATTTGAATATTATTTGAAAAATCATAGGCAACCGTGAGTCCCCAAACACAGGGCCAAAATAAAAGCATATAGCCTATAGGTTTTTTCAATCTTGTTAACTCAAAAAAATGACTAATTTTTTCCATTAGAATTTACTTGTAAATAGCAAAGGGTAGATTCATAATCAAACTGATTCGTATGAATATAGATTATACTGTAACAGCACTTATGTTTCCTGCAATTCCTCTACTTATGGGCGTATATAGTAATAGGTTTCATACATTAAGTAAGTTGATTAGAGAACTGCATGATGAGCATGTTTATGAAAAACATGTTCCTGCTGAATGGCAAAAACAGTTTTTAAACTTAAGTAGTAGAATTTCGATTTTAAGATGGACTATAATGTTTGCAGCCTTTGGATTCTTATTTAATATGTTGACTGTGTTCGCGCTCTATCTAGACGAATTATTTGTTGCCAGAGTAATCTTTGGATCTTGTTGTTTGTCAATGATTATATCAATTATATTTTTTATAAAAGAGATACAAATATCAACTAATGCATTAAATCTTCATATGTCTGATATGGATGTCAAAATTGATTAATTTGGAACTATAATAGCTGGACCAATAATTTTTCTTCCCTCTAAATCTTTATGTGCATTTACAACATCTTTTAAATAATATTTTTTGAAAATATCAACGTTTACTTTTTTTGTTTTTACCATCTCAAAAAGTTTATTAGCAGCCTCGTCTAATTCTTTTCTTGTTGCAGTGTAATGAGCGATACTTGGACGAGTTAAATATAAACCTTTTGGCGCAATTAACTTTCCAACATCTAATGGATCAAGTTTTCCTGAAGCATTTCCAAAAGATACAAAAGTTCCTCTCATTTTAAGGCATCCTAAAGATTTTTCCATGGTTACTTTCCCAACGCCATCATAAACTACTGGTAATCCCTCTTCATTCGTAAGTTCCATGACTTTTTTTTGAAAGTCCTCTTTTGAGTAATTTATTACATGATGACAACCAAACTTTTTTGCTATTTCTATTTTTTCGTCAGAACCCACAGTTCCTATTACATTACAACCTAAACTTTTCGCCCACTGGCAAAATATTTGACCAACTCCACCTGCTGCTGCATGAAATAATATTGTTTGACCTGATTTTACAGGATATGTTTTGTGTAATAGATAGAATGTTGTAAGTCCTTTTGTCATCAGTGTGGCAACTATTTCAAGATCTATTCCATCAGGAACTTTTACTAAACTTTTTACAGGATAAATTCTATGTGAAGCGTACGAGCCAACCGGTGCAGCGGCATAAGCAACTTTATCACCTTCTTTAAAATCACCCACATTGTTACCTGCTTTTTCTATAATACCAGCTGCTTCTAATCCTATGCCTGAAGGAAGGGGGAGAGGGTATAAGCCAGATCGATGATAGGTATCAATATAATTTAAACCAATTGCTGAATGTTTTATTAATACTTCGCCTTCTTTAGGATCTTCAAGTTTAATATCTTTAAGCTCTAGTACTTCAGGGCCACCATTTTTTTTAATTTCAATTGCTTCCATTATTTAACAAATGTTCCATTATGATAATCATTTACTGCCTGTAAAATTTCAGACTTGGTATTCATTACAAATGGACCTCCTCTTGCAATTTGTTCATTAATAGGTTTTCCAGAAATTAGCAAGAATTTTGAATCAGAAATACTTTTAACTTTCAGCTTTTCACCTTTTGAGAGCAAAATTAAAGTAGAGTCTTTTATTTTTTTATGTTCTTTTTCGCCAATTATAATTTCACCATTAACTAAATAGATTAGAGAATTATGAGTTTTAGGAAGATTGTAATGAAATTCTTTACCTTTAATTAATTCAATATCAAAGTAAATTGGTTCTACATTATGACCTTTGACAGGACCTTCGGCTTTTTCAAACTTACCAGCTATTATTTTAACCATTTTATCATGATCTTTGTGTGTTTGAATTTCTTTTGAGTTAATATAAATATATTCCGGTTTATTCATTTTTAATTTGGCAGGCATATTAATCCATAATTGGAAACCTTGAAGCTTACCATCAGTCATTGCAGGCATTTCAGAATGAATTATACCACTTCCGGTCTTCATCCATTGCACGTCACCGGATTTCATTTTTCCTTTTCCACCTGCGCTATCTTCGTGTTCAAACTCACCATGAAGCATGTAAGTTACCGTTTCTATCCCCCTATGAGGATGTGCTGGGAACCCACCTAAATAATCCTCTTTATCTTCTGAGCCAAACTCATCTAGCATTAAAAAAGGATCATAATAATTTGGATTAACACCTATACTTCTTTTTAACTTCACGCCCGCTCCATCGGATGAAAGTATTGGATCAATTATTTCTTTTATTTCTATATTTTGCATTATTTAATTAAGCTTTTTATCTAAACTAAATTTTTTTGATCCATTTATAACAAGAAGTAAAAATCCTCCTGAGAGTGCAATATTTTTCAAAAAAGAAGTTAGTTGCATTTGATTACTAAAATCATTGTGAAATATAAACGCTGTTGCCAAACAAAATACACTTAAAATTGCCGCGGTAATTTTTATTTTATAACCCAATATAATTAAAACTGGTCCTAAAATTTCTAATATTATTGCTGGGATTATTAGTATTCCTGGCACACCATAACCTTCCATCCAGTTTACTGTCCCATCATAATTCATAATTTTAAAAACACCGTTTGTAAAAAATAATGCAGAAATTAAAATTCTTGCGCAAAGATCTAAAATATTTGTCATATAAATGAAATAATACTTGATTAAATAATATCAAGTAAATCTTTTAAGTTTTTTAGTTCAAATTCTGGAGAATAATCTAAATTATCAAAAATATTATTATTTCTATTTACCCATATAGATTTATAACCAAAATTTCCACCACCGGAAACATCCCATGTATTTGAGCTTAAAAAAAGCACCTCATTTTTTAAAATATTATATTTTTTAATTGGAATATTATACACATCTGCATTTGGTTTATATATACCAACTGTTTCAATTGAAAAGATATCATCGAAAAATTCTTCAAGGCTATTACTTTTGACTAACTGATTAAGTAAATCAGGTGTTCCATTTGAAAGTATAGCAAGTTTAAAATTTTTTCTTTTAAGCTCTTCTAAAGTTTTTTTTACTTCTGGATAAGTTGATAAAATCTTATATAAATTAAGAAGTTCACTCCTCATATTTTGATCTATTTCAAATTTTTTCATTGATTTGTTCAAACTATCTTCAGTTACTTGCCAAAAATCTTTATGCCTATTCATTAAACTTCTAAGCCATGTATATTCTAATTGAGTTATCCTCCAATAATTTGCGAAATCTTCCCATTTATCTCCAATCTTTTCTTTACATTTTTCAGCAGCTGAGTTGACATCAAATAATGTTCCATAAGCATCAAAAATTATTGCTTTAATATTTTTCATAAATAAACTTCTTTAAATGAGTAATATTAGATTATTTTTTAGTGAAAGTTTATCTATAAATTTAAAGTCTAAATTAGATAAAACCCAATCTCATTATATAAGCAAGGTAATGAGAATTAAAGTAGGTGAAAACTTCATTTTATTTAATCAGTCGGGCGAGTATAAAGCGAAAGTAGAAAATTTAGTTAAAGGATTTGTAGAATTTTCAATTGTTAAAAAATTAAGATCAGCAGATGCCAGTAAAGAAATATGGTTGGCTTTTACACCAATAAAATTAAATTATTTAAATTTGATGATACAAAAAGCAACTGAGCTTGGCGTGACTAAATTCATGCCAATAATTACTGAGAGAACTATTGTAAGAAAAATAAATGAAAAAAGAATTAGAAAGATTATTATTGAAGCTTCAGAACAAAGCAACAGGTTAAATCTGCCAGAATTAGATAAATTAAAAAATTTAGATGAATTTATAAAAGAGAATGCTCAAACAACAGTTATTTTTGGTGATTTAAATTCTAATAATAAAAAAATTAATATTAAAGGAAGTGATCCAATATGTATTCTAATTGGACCAGAAGGTGACTTTTCTGTTAAAGAAAGAGAAAATATATCAAAACTTAAAAAAATTATTCCATTAAATATAAATCAAAATATTTTGAGGTCAGAGACTGCAGCGATATCAATGATATCTATAATTAGTTTTATTCTTTTATCTTAAATATTTATTTATTACTTTAAACATATCTTCGTATTTAGCATGATGATTAATACGATCTAAATATTTTCCATCTTTTAAAAGCAATACAGATGAACTATGATTTATCAAATAATTTCCGTCTTCACTAAATATTTTTTCAGATAATACGCCCCATGATTGAGATAATAAAAAAATTTTTTTTGGATCTCCTGTTATTCCGAACATTTTATTTTCAAATGAATCTAAGTAATTTTTAATTATCTCTGGATTATCTCGCTCTGGATCAATACTGACAAAGAAAACTTTAAAATTATTTTTTTTTTCTTTAGTTAAGTTATTAATAACTAAATCTATGTTACTCAGTGTCATAGGACATACGTCAGGACAATTTGTAAAACCAAAAAAAATAGCAGTTAATGGTCCTTCAAAAGATTTTTCTGTTATTGAACTATTATTTACATCCTTAAGTGAAAAGGCTGAGCCTTTAAATGATGCGACAAGATCATCCTTTTGGCTCTTCATAGACAAAAAAACTGGCAGCATTAAAAATAGAAAAATTACTAGACATCCACTTATAATTGAAATTGAGGTCTTTATTTTCATTGTTGATATATAATATTTCTTTATTATATAGGATCCATGAGTAATTTTATAAAGAAACTTTTCGGCACACTAACTGAAAAGCCCTGGGAGAGTGATAGAGCGAAAATAGATGATGCTCATATTGGGAAAACTTTTGATCTTTCAGTTCAAACTTCAGCAGTTATAATCATATTTGGTATCGCAACTGTTTTATTTAGCTTGATATTTACAGGGTACATTTATTCTATACCTCCAGAGCAAGATACTATGTATCTTTTGAAACCAAATTTTCTTTGGATAAATACCTTTGTACTTTTTGTAATCACTTATTTTTTTTCAAAGATAACTGGGGACTTAAAAAAAAGTGAAACTAATAATATTAAAAGAAATATTATCATTGTGGGTGGTTTGAGCTACCTATTTTTATTTGGACAATTATTTTTCTGGGTACAATTAATGCAAAGCGGAAACTATGTTTCAACTAATTCATATTTTTCATCATTTTATATTTTCACGGCACTCCATGGAATGCATCTTCTTGGTGGATTATTTTTCTGGGGGAGAGTAGCTGGTAGAATTTTAAAGATGGAGCAGAGCAAAATCTTAGAGGAGGAAAATAATGTCTCAGCATTATCGATGTATTGGATGTTTTTATTAATAGTTTGGTTAGCTTTTTTTTTAATGATTTATATTTTCAACGATTCATTCATTGCTTGGTGTAAAACACTTATCTCTTAATTAAGAAATAGCACGAGTATAGATCCCACTACCGCAATGAGAGCTAGTAATATTTTTACAGACTTTAAATACCTCTTTGTTTCAGGTTTAGTTTCTCCTTTTGAGAAGGCTCCAGCCCCAAAAGATATGACCACATAAAATAGCAAGACTAAAATGAGCAAGACTACAAGAATTCCAAATTTACCTAGCATAATTTACTGTATATATAAGTTTATTTTCTTTAATTTTATGACATTTTGTCATAGGTATTTATACTATTAATAATCTATATAAATAGCCATGCACGCAGGTATAATATTTTTTTTAGTCATTTTAGGCTCAATACTTTTTCATATTTTTACACCATGGTATTGGACAGATATAGCATCAAACTGGAAAGGAATGGATGACACTATCACATTAACTTTTTGGGTAGGAGGAGGAGTTTTTGTAGCCGTTTGTCTTTTCATGATCTATTGTGTTTTTAAATTTTCTTATAAAGAGGGTAGAAAAGTAGAATATAAGCCAGAGGATAAAAAGTTAGAAAAAATTTTGACCGTTGCAACTACTTTAGGAGTTGCAGCATTATTAGCACCAGGTTTAATTATTTGGAATCAATATGTAAATGTTCCAAAAAACTCAATTGAAATAGATGTTATGGCATGGCAGTGGGGATGGCAATACAGATTACCTGGTGAAGATGGTAAACTTGGAACTACAAAAGTTGTTAATATAAACGATGACAATCCTTTTGGAATTAATATGGATGATCCTTTTGGCAGAGATGACGTAATGGTTCAAAGCGATATAATTAATTTAGAAAATAATAGACCAGTAAAAATTTTATTAAGATCAGTTGATGTACTACATAATTGGTATGTTCCTCAATTTAGGGCAAAAATGGATGCTGTTCCAGGCGTTGTAACGTATTACTGGTTTGAGCCTAACAAAGTAGGTGAATATGAAGTTTTATGTGCCGAATATTGTGGAGTTGGTCATTACGCAATGAGAGGCGGAGTAGAGGTACAAGATCCTACTAGTTATCAAGAATGGCTAGGTGAACAAGAAACTTTTTCAGATCTATTAGCTAAGCAAAACAACGAAATTGAGACAAAAAAGGTCGCAAAAAATAATTCAAATATTGAAAAAGTTATATATAAAGGGGAAAAATAATAATTATGTCTGACGAATACGAAAATAATAAATCTGGTTATCAAGCTCAATCTTCAGAGGCAATAACAGGTTCTTCTGGCTCAGCGTCTCCTGATATAGACTATGTAAGACCAGCTGAATTGCCAGAACAAGATTTATACCACGGACATACATTCATAACTAAATGGATTTTTTGCCAGGACGCAAAAGTAATTGGAGTTCAATATTTTTTAACCGCAGTTTTTACAGGAGTTGTTGGATTAATTTTATCTTGGCTTATGAGATTACAATTAGGATTTCCAGGACTTGCTGGATTTATAACAGCTGAGCATTATTACCAGTTTGTAACAATGCACGGAATGATAATGGTAGTTTATTTTTTAACAGCTTTATTTTTGGGTGGATTTGGAAATTATTTAATACCATTAATGGTTGGTGCGAGAGATATGGTTTTTCCATATGTAAACATGTTAAGTTTTTGGATGTTCTTTGTTGCCGTAGCAATTTTAATGGCAAGTTTCTTTGTACCAGGCGGTCCGACTGGAGCAGGATGGACACTTTATCCTCCACAAACAATTTTAGAAGGAACCCCTGGATCAGGGATGGGTATTTTGTTGATGTTAGTCTCTTTAGCATTATTTGTAATTGGTTTTACTATGGGAGGACTGAATTACATGATTACGGTTTTACAAGCTAGAACAAGAGGTATGACCTTGATGAGAATGCCACTTACAGTTTGGGGAATTTTTACTGCAACAGTTTTAGCAATGTTAGCATTTCCAGCTTTGCTAGTAAGTGCAATTATGATGACTTTAGATAAAGTTATAGGAACTAGCTTTTTTATGCCAACAATTTTAAAAGCTGGTGAAGTTTTAGAATACGGCGGAGGAAGTCCAATTTTGTTTCAACATTTATTTTGGTTTTTTGGTCACCCCGAAGTTTATATTGTGGCATTGCCTGCTTTTGGTATTGTTTCAGATCTAATTTCGGTTCATGCGAGAAAAAATATCTTTGGGTATAGAATGATGGTTTGGGCTATCGTAGGTATTGGAGCATTAAGCTTTTTTGTGTGGGCGCACCACATGTATGTAAGTGGAATGAATCCATGGTTTGGTTTCTTTTTTGCTACCACAACACTAATAATAGCAGTACCGACCGCTATGAAAGTTTATAACTGGATTTTGACATTGTGGAGAGGAAACATAAGAATTAATACCGTAATGCTTTGGTGTTTAGGATTTATAGTAACATTTGTTAATGGAGGTATTACTGGTATATTTTTAGGAAATGTTTCCGTCGATGTTCCATTATCAGATACTTATTTCGTTGTAGCTCACTTTCATATGGTAATGGGTATAGCACCAGTTATGGTTATCATGGGAGCGATATACCATTGGTTCCCATTAATAACTGGAAGATTATTAAATGAGACTTTAGGCAAATGGCATTTTTGGGCAACATTCTTGGGTGCTTATTCAATTTACTTCCCAATGCACTATCTAGGATTTATCGGGGTTCCAAGAAGATATTATGAAATGTATGATAGTCCGTATATGACCTCAGCTGTAGGAATGAATGAATTTATAAGTTTAGCTGCTTTCTTAGTGGGTGCAGCACAATTTATTTTGATCTTTAATATAATTAAAACTCTTAAGACTGGAAAACCAGCTCCTAAAAATCCATGGAAAGCAAATTCTTTAGAGTGGCATACCTCAACACAGCCACCTGAACATGGAAATTTTGGTGAAAGATTGCCTGTGGTTCATAGATGGCCATATGATTTCAGTGTACCTGGGTCTAAAGATGATTTTATACCTCAAACCACTCCTCCAAGTGAAGTGGTTCATACTAAAGTGGAGAAAACGTAATCAAAGATTTATAAAATGTCAGATCCTAAAATAGATGGCTTTGAATTAAAACCAGGTTTTAGAGGTATGGCTTCTGATACTGGATCAGACCAGACGATGTTCAAAGGTGTTCATTGGGGGAAAGCAATGATGTGGATATTTCTTTTGAGCGACACATTTGTATTCAGTTGTTTTTTAATTTCATATATGAAAGGAAGAGGTTCAACTCCAGCCGAATGGCCAAATCCAAGTGAAGTATTTGCATTAGATGCATTTGGCGTACCAGTACCTTTATTGCTGATTGCTTTAATGACCTTTGTTTTAATTACTAGCAGTGGAACAATGGCTCTTGCAGTAAAATATGGTTATGAAAAAAATAGAAAAATGTGTGGTTGGCTTGTTCTTGCAACTGCGGTTGGTGGACTAACTTTCGTAGGTATGCAAGCTTATGAATGGTCAAAACTTATTCATGAAGGTGTTAGACCTTGGGGAAACCCATTTGGTGCTGCACAATTTGGCTCATTCTTTTTTATGATAACAGGATTTCATGGGTTTCATGTCTCAATCGGAGTAATATTTCTGTTTATTTATGCTTATAAGGTTTTTGCGGGTCATTATGAGAATGGTGGTAAAAGAGGCTGGTTTACAACAATGAAAGGTGATTATGTAGAGATAGAAATTCTTGGACTTTATTGGCATTTTGTCGATTTAGTATGGGTTTTTATTTTTGCATTTTTCTATTTATGGTAAGATAACTTAATATGGATAATACAGATCAAATAAGCGAAAAAGATAAAAAAAATGAAGCTTCTACACATAAGATTGGAATTTATTTATGGATTTGGGGCTTACTTTTCGTTTTAAGTTTTTTCTCTTACATGGTTGACTGGTATCAATTTCAGGGAATGTTGAGATGGTCTTTAATTTTATTTTTCATGTTTGCAAAAGCTGGACTAATAATGGCTTTTTTTATGCATTTGTTTTGGGAAAGATACGCATTGGTTAATGTTTTGTTATGGCCCATGACAGCTATAGCATGCTTTATATTTTTAATGGCTGCTGAATTCCAATACACTTTGTTTACAAGGATGTTTTATTTCTTCGTAGGAGGTGCAGCATAATTTATGACAGGATATACAGTTTTAGCCGGTTTTTTAATATTTTTTGTTTTTTTCATATATATAACTTGGTTTGGATATTCTGTTAAAACAGAGAATGAAAAAGAAGAGGGATCAGATATTAAGCTTAATCCATATGATCAGCTACCATTACATCGAAAAATCATAGATAAAAAAAATAATAAAGTAGGTATGTTTGATTTAGGAAATCATATACTTATTATTGGTCTTATATTAATAGTAATTTTTGTTTCACTTAATGTCGATTGAAAGTGAATACAAATATTTTAAAAAAAAAATCTGTCTCCTTTAATTATTCATCATATTTAAAATCTTTAATTTTGTTAATGAAACCAAGGGTAATGTCTTTGGTGATATTTACATGCGCAGTTGGATTATTGGTATCTCCGATACCAGTGAATTTGTTTGATGCCATGATAAGCATATTCTTTGTTGCTGTGGGTGCTGGAGCTGCCGGTACTTTGAATATGTGGTATGAAGCAGACCTTGATAAACTAATGACCAGAACATGTCTTAGACCTATACCAACAGGTAAAGTTGAGAAAAAAGATGCATTTTTATTTGGAGTCTTGCTATCAATTGTTTCAGTAGCTGGCCTTTATTATTTTTCTAATTTAATTTCTGCATTTTTATTACTTATAACAATTGTATTTTATGTTTTTGTTTACACAATCTGGTTAAAAAGAAAAACACCTCAAAATATTGTAATTGGTGGAGCTTCAGGCGCCTTACCGCCAGTAATTGGTTGGACGATTGCAACCAATTCTCTGACTATTGAGCCAATAACATTATTTTTAATAATATTTTATTGGACACCCTCTCATTTTTGGGCGCTTAGTCTTTACAAAGCTAAAGATTATCAAAAAGCTAAAATTCCTATGCTTCCAAACACAAATGGTGTTGAAGAAACAAAAAGAAAAATTTTTACATATTCACTTTTTATGCTTCCAGTAATAATTTTACCTTATTACATAGGTTTTAGTGGAAAATTATTCTTATTAAGTTCATTATCTCTAACAATTTATTATAATTACATTTGTTACGACCTTTTAAATTTTAAAAAGAATAAATTTGAGGTAAAAAAGGCTAAAAAAGTTTTTTCTTACTCAATATTTTATTTATTTTTAATATTCGTTTTATTTTTAGTAGATAAATTAATTTAATCATAAAACTAGATTTAAAATTATAGGAAAATCAGATTTATCTGGTATAAAAAATCATGGAATATTTAAGTACTAGAAACGACAAAATTAGCTTTAAATTTGAACATATTTTTATTAAAGGCCTTTCTGAAGATGGTGGTTTGTTTTTACCTAAAAAAATAGAAAAATTTTCGGAGAAAGAATTTTCGAATTTAAAAGCGTTGTCATATGTCGACTTGGCAACAGAGATAATATACAAATTTATAGGAGATTTTTGTTCAAAGGAAAAGCTTCACGAAATTGTTAAAAAATCTTATTCATCATTTAGTGAAAAGGAAGTGGTAAAAATTAGAAAAGTTGAAGATTTGCAGATATTAGAACTTTTTCATGGTCCCACGCTAGCTTTTAAAGATGTAGCAATGCAACTTATTGGTAATTTTTACGAATATTACTTAAGCAAAACTAGTGAAAAAATAAATATTGTTGTAGCAACCTCGGGCGATACAGGCGCAGCCGCGATTGATGCTGTTAAAGGAAAAAAAAATATAAATATTTTTGTTTTACATCCTAATAACCGAATATCGCCAGTTCAAAGAATGTTAATGACTACAAATCCATCAAAAAATGTTTTTAACATTGCAGTTGAGGGTAACTTTGATGATTGTCAAAAACTAGTTAAACAAATGTTTTCTGATCGTGAGTTTTCCAAATCTATTAATATGTCTGGTGTTAATTCAATTAATTGGGCTAGAATAGTTGCGCAATCAGTCTATTATTTTTTTTGTTATTTTAAATTAGGTAAAAAAGAAAAGGTTTCATTTTCTGTTCCTACTGGAAATTTTGGAGATGTTTATGCTGGATATTTAGCAAAAAAAATGGGTCTCCCAATTGATAAATTATTGGTAGCAACAAATGAAAACGATATTCTTCACAGGGCAATATCAAAAGGCGATTATAAAACAAATAAAGTTCAAGAGACAATTTCTCCAAGTATGGATATTCAGGTCGCAAGTAATTTTGAGAGATTGTTATTTGATATCTATAATAATGACTCAAAAAAAGTTATAGAAATTATGAGTGATATTAAAAATAATAAATTTAATTTAGACCAATTTTCATTAAAAAAAATACAAAAAGATTTTATTTCTGGAAGTCTTAATGAAAAAGAAATCCTAGAAACAATTAAGCATATATATAAAAATAATAGAATTGTAGTTGATCCTCATACAGCTATAGGAGTTGGAGCAGTTAAAAAACATAATGGGAAAAATTACGTTGTTTTAGCTACTGCACATCCATGTAAATTCCCCAATGCTATTTTAAAGGCCATTGATAAAAAAGAAGAATTACCAAATCATCTCAAAGAAATATTAAATCAAAAAGAAGAATATGAGGTGTTTCAAAATAACATTGAGAATTTGAAGTCTTATATAAAAAAAAATTGTAAATGAAATTAAAGATCAATGACAATATTCCTGATGTTGAAGTTTTTCAACTTATTAACAATGAACCAGAAATAATTAAAATTAAAAAAATTTTTAAAGATAAAAAAACTATATTACTTGGAATGCCTGGTGCTTTCACATCGGTTTGTTCTTCAAAACATCTTCCAGGATATTTAAGTAATCTAGATAGATTTAAATCTAAAGGAATTGACTTAATAGCTTGTATTGCTGTAAATGATCCTTTTGTGATGAGTGCTTGGGGCAAACAAAATAATGTTGATGGAAATATTTTAATGTTAGGAGATCCTTTTATAAATTTTACAAAATCAATAGGTGCTGAGGTCGATAAATCTGGGAGAGGTCTTGGAATTAGATCTAATAGATATACTATGTTAATTGAGGATAATAAAATTTCACAACTGCAAGAAGAAAAAGAAACTGGAATGTGTCAAATTTCAGCAGCAGAAAATTTTCTAAATTTAATTTAGACTCGCTGCTTTTTTAGCCATTAAATCAACTTCGTTATTTAATTTATCACTCGAGTGACCTTTAACCCAAGACCATTTAATATTAAAATTTTTCACCAGACTATCTAATTCCTTCCATAATTCTATATTTTTTACTTCTTTCTTATTTGAAGTTTTCCAACCATTTTTTTTCCAATTATTAATCCATTCTGTTATTCCTAATTTTACATATTTTGAGTCTGTGACTATTTCTATTTCTGAATTAATTTGGAGAGTTTTTAAAGCTTCAATTGGTGCTAATAACTCCATCCTATTATTAGTTGTATTTTTCTGATTTCCAGAAATGATCTTCTTTTGTTTATCAATAATTATTATAGCGGCCCAACCTCCATCACCTGGATTTTCTAAACATGATCCGTCTGTATAAATTTTAATCATTTAATATAATTTTTAAATTTACTTAACTTATTATGAAAAATAAGTTTTTTTAAATACTCTTTAGGGTCTTTTACTTTTATCAAGGCTGTTTTTGGGGTATTCAGAAAATCATAGGATCTTGTTAATAAATATCTAAGCGCTGACCCTTTACAAAGAATATTAAATTTATTCTTTTCAGAAGAATTTAATTTTCTTATTTTTTGATATCCTTTCAAAAGATTGGATGATTTATTAAGGTCAAGAATATATTCACTTTTTTTCTTTCTAAAACAAATGGCATTAATACAAGTTGCAAGCTCATATGCATAAAAGTCAGTTGAAGAAAAGTAAAAATCTATAAAACCAAAAAATTTTTTTCTTAAAAAGAAAATATTATCTATAAATAGATCAGAATGTATAACCCCCTTGGGTAAATTTTTTGGCCAATTTTTTTCAATATTTATAATATTTTTCTCTATTATATTTTTAAGATTTTTTGATAGTTTATTTATTCTTCTATCTATTTTCTTATTTAAATTAGACCATGATTTCACATCTAATGAATTTTTTCTATACAGCTTTAACTTTTTTGTAGCTTTATGAAGGATTGCTATATTTTTTCCCAAAACATAACAATCTTTTGGTGTTAAAGTTTTTTTATCATTACCTTTTAAAAAACTTACTAGACATGCTTTTTTATTTTTAATATTAAAAAGATAACTTTTTTTTTTAGTTTTTATTGGTTTAGGACAATTAATTTTTAAATTAGAAAGTCCTGACATAAGATTCATAAAAAAGGGAAGATCTTTAGTTTTTACTCTTTTTTCAAAAATTGTTAAAACAAATTTTGTGTTGTTAAATTTAATTATATAGTTTGTATTTTCTATTCCTTTTTTAATACCCTCAACTTTATTTATTACACCAAGATTAAAGATATTTTCTATTTTTTTTATATCTTTGGAATTTATTTTTGTAAAAACTGCCATTAATTTAATTTTCCAGGAATTTTGAAAGTTACATCTTCCTTGATGATCTCAACTTCTTCGACAGAAATATTATATTTACTTTTAATTTCATCTAAAAACTGTTCTACTAAAATTTCAGGAGCAGATGCACCCGATGATATACCAATAGTTTTACACTTATCAATTTGATCAAATGGTACTCCACTCTCTGAATGAAGAAGTATAGAGTTTTTACAACCTGAATTTTTAGCAACTTCAACAAGCCTTAAAGAATTTGATGAATTTCTGCTACCGATAACAAAAAACATTTCACATTTGTTTGCAATTTTTTTTACAGCAGACTGTCTATTTGTAGTCGCATAACAAATATCTTCTTTTTTTGGCTCTTTTATCTCAGGAAATCTTTTTTTTAATTCATCGACAATATCTTTTGTATCGTCAACGGATAAAGTTGTTTGAGTTATAAATGCTAAATTTTTATTGTTATTTTTATTGTATTTAATCGCATCATCTAAACTTTGAATAAGATCTATACCCTCAGAGGGAATTTGACCCATAGTGCCTATCACTTCAGGATGATTTTTATGGCCAATCAAAAGAATATGGGATCCATCTTTATACAAATTTTCAGCCTCTCTATGTACTTTAGTAACTAGTGGACATGTTGCATCAATATATTGCATATTTAACTTTTTTGCTTCATTAGGAATTTTTTTTGGAACCCCGTGCGCAGAAAAAATAACCGGTCTAGATTTGTCTTCAATTTCGTTTAGTTCCTCAACGAAGATAGCTCCAATTTTTTTTAAGCTTTCAACAACATGTTTATTATGAACTATTTCATGCCTCACATATACTGGAGCTCCATATTTTGAAATACTTTTTTTTACAATTTCAATTGCTCTATCAACACCAGCACAGAAACCCCTTGGTGAGGCTAAGTATATTTTTAAATCTTTATTTTTCATTTCTCTCTTTTCTAAAAAAAGGAATTAGAAATACAAGACATGCCACTAAAAAGAATAGACTTCCAAACATTGCCCAGAAACTTCCAATACTTGATATAGTAAACCCAATTGCTGAAATTATAAATAATACCCATCCTAATAAGTTTATATTTTTATTTTTCATTTTTTTCGATTAAATATTCGAGCAATATATGCGGAAAGGTTAAAGACGCCAAACCAATAAATATAACTTTTGATATAGCGGTATCCAAAACATAATAATTACTTAATAAAAACAGTGATACCAAAAACAAGATACCAGTTAAAATAGTTAATGGTAGCGCTCTAATTATAAATTTTTTTATACCTTTAATAAAATCTTTATTATTAAGTTCATTAGACAATTTAAATGAATGTCTAACAGAGTGTAAAAAACAAAAATAAATTGTAAACGCCAATATTGGTTGTAGAAAAAAATTTATTAGTAATACTGATATAAAGTCCATAAAAAAAAGAGACTTAATATTAATATCCTTATTTATACTAATAATAATATTTGATAGAAAACTTAGACTAACTAAAAGATAAATAAATTCATTAGAGACAAAAAAACTTTGTGAAATATCAAAATTTAAATCCATGAAAATTTTTAAAGTTTCATTTTTATGAAATAATAGTGGCGCTGTTACAATTAAACTACCTTTGAAAAGATAAATTAAATCATTTTTAGAATTTAAATTTATAAATTCGGAGTCTTCCTTGCCAAAATGATAAGATGCAACAATTAAAAAAACAAATAATAAAAATTTAGGAAAAATAATCCAAGTTAAAATTATAATTAAACCTAATAAAATATAAAAAAAATAAAATAAATAAATTGAATTAAATTTAAAAATTTTCAATAGTTTCATTCCCTTTAAATCATCTAGGGCACCATGAGATATTCCTAAACTTAGTATAAGAAATAATGACAAGATTAAAAAATCATTATTTCTTAAAAAATCAAATGCAGATAATAAAATACAAATATTAAAAAAAATTAAAGAATGAAAATAGTTGATTCTATTCATATAATTAAAAAATATTTTTAATAAATAGTATTTTTGGCATTTTGAAAATTACTTTTGAATCTTCAAAAAAGTTACTTTTATTTGAAAGAAATTTAATTACAGCTTCAGAGGATCCTTTAAACATGTCAAAAAATATTTTTGGCATTTTATCAGGATGTCTCTTTAAGACATTCAAGAATATTTTATCCAGAAATTCGTATTTTTTTCCTATATGGTAGATTTCAGCTTTTTCAATCATTTCAATATTTTTACTTATATATTTACTATGCTCTTGAATATTTAAAAAGGTGTAACCAGTGCTAAGACGCGTCATACATCCTGCTGATCCAATATTAAGTTTATTTTGTTCAATTTTTTTCATTGGATAAAAAAGTGGTATCGCACCTTCTTCTTCATATTTAATTGTATAATTTTTAATTTTAAGCGTTTCTTTAATATAATTTTCCAATTGTAAATCATAATCATTAAGAGTTTCATCATTCATTTTTGATAACCAAGTAGTTTCAACTAAAGCTCTGTTTTTTGTAAAAGGCAAAGTATAGAAAAAATGTACATTATTTCTTTGATCACAATCGAAATCCATTAAATTGAAAATTTCATCATCAAAAATATTTTTTGGAGTTTCAATTTCTATACCTTTAAAATGTTGCCAGAGGCCAGAGTCATAAACTTGATTAGATGTAATGCTATTAAATACAAATGAATTTTTAGTATTTAAATGATCTGTATCTTTTAAGAATTGAATATTTTGATTTTTTTTTAATCTATCTATTACCTTTTTATAGAATAAACCACTATCAATAGTTTGGTATGGGTATTTTTTGTTTTTCATTTCATGGGAACCATAACGTGAGTTTATAGTAAAGTTATTCCAGCTTTTAATAACACAATCCTCAAAATTATGATTAAAAACCTTCCAAAAAGACCATGTCTTGTCCCTTTTATATTTTTCTCTAATTTCGATAATAGCTAAGGTTTTTTTTTCCAGTTTTTTGTTTATATCAAGCTCATAAGCAAGAGATAATCCTGCGCATCCACCACCAATAATAATATAATCAAATTCTTTCATCTAAATTTATTTCTTCTTTTATTAAAGTATGTTCTTTTCTATCAATTTCGTAACTTTTTTTTAAATAACATAAGCGGAACATATCCAAAATACTTAAAATTGTTTGGTTAAACTTTCCTAAAGAAGAAACATAAATTTTTCCTGCTATTTTATAACTTTCTATATTTTTCTTTTTTAAAATCTCATATCCAATTTCTCTATAAATTCTTCTTGCAACTAATATTGCAAATCTACTCAAAAATGGTATTTCACTTATAGCACTAAAAGATCTTTTATAAAAAATGTCAGCAAATTTTATTGTGTCTTCTATTGTTTCAAAATCTAAATTTATGTAATTTCTATTTCTATTTTTATCCTCTAATACATCTCTAGCTATATTAGTCAGCTGCATTGCAATTCCTAAATCAATTGCAGACTTTAATGAATTTTTAGATCTGACATTTAATATCTTGGCCATCATTAATCCAACAGTACCAGCAACTCGATAGGAATATATAATTAAATCCTTTTTTGTATCAAAATTTACTTTTTCTTTTAAGTCTGTTTCAACTCCATCAAATAAATCATTTATAATACTAGTATCAATATTAAATTTTTGAATTAGCGAATATATTTTTTTGATGCTTTCATTCTCAAAGTTTTTATTTGCAAAGTCTCTTTTAAATTCATTAAATATTTTTATTTTTTCGTTCAGCGAAAGATCTTGATCAACAATATCGTCTAATGTTCTACAAAAATCATATAAATCAGAACTGTCTTTATATTTATTTTTTGGTAAAAAAAAACCTGCCCAATTAAATGACTTAGCGTGAATAGATAAAAGACTCTTAGTCATCTTAAAATTTTATCAAGAACTTTTGCAGATGAGAGGACACCAGGAACACCTGCGCCAGGATGAGTTCCAGCTCCCACAAAATAAAGTCCATCATAAATTTCTGATTTATTATGAAATCTAAAATAAGCTGACTGTGAAAATTTTGGCTGTATTGAAAACCCAGAACCGTATTTTGTATTAAGATCTTTTTCGAAATAATCAGGCGTTAAATAAAAATCTTCAACAATATTTTTTCTCAAATTTGGCATTAAATCATTTTCCATTTTATCAATTACCAAATTTTTCATTTTTTCTCCTTCAATTTTCCAATCAATATTAGATTGATTATTAGGAACTGGTACTAAAACATAAAAACAATCATGACCCTCCGGGGCCATAGACTTATCTGTAGCTGATGGTCTATGTAAATAATAACTTATATCACTATTTAATTTTTTATTATTAAATATGTCGTCTAAATGTTCTTTGTATTTGTTACCAAACTTAATTGTATGATGTTCAACAGAATCATAAGTCTTTTTAGTACCGAAATAATAAACAAATAATCCCATTGAATATTCCATTCTATTTTTTTTCCATTCAAATAGTAAAGAACTTCTCTTATTGCTATTTAATAAATTTTCATACACTGCAGGAGGATCAGCATTACATATAATCTTATCTGCATTTATACTTTTGTTGTTATCCAATTGAATCCCAGTAATTTTTTTTTCTTTTAAAATTATTTTATTTACTTCGTGGCCTTTGATTATTTGAATTCCTACTTCATTCATTAATTTTTCAAATCCACTTATAATATTTCCAGTTCCTCCCATAGAGTAATAAATCCCCCATTTTTTTTCTAAATATAAAATTAATCCATAGATTGATGTTGTAGTAAAAGGGTTTCCACCAACTAATAATGGATGCATACTTAACATCCTCCTCAGCTTTTCATTTTTTACATAAGATGAAACTAAAGAATAAACTGACTTGTAACTTTTTAATTTTAATAAGGCCGGTAGTTGCTGCATCATTACAAATGGTTTATCAAATGGCACATCAGAGAGCTCTGTAAAACCTTTATCAAAAATTTTTTTTGTAAAATTCACTAGTTTTGAATAACCATCAACATCCTCTTTACTGATATTTTCAATCTGTTTTTTCATATCATTTTCGTTTCCTGAATAATTAAATTTTGACTTATCTTCAAAAACAAATTGATACCAAGTCTGAAGAGGTTTTAGCTTTATATAATTTTCTGGATCTTTTTTAAATAATTCAAATAATTCATTTATAAGATAAGGAGCAGTAATAACTGTCGGTCCACCATCATAAGTGAAACCATTTTTTTTAAATACTCTTGCCCTACCACCAAGATCTTTATGTTTTTCAATTAAGGTAACATCATGACCTTTTGCTTTAAGACGGAGTGCTGCAGCAATACCACCAAAACCTGAACCAATAACAATAGAATTCATAATTATTTAATTTATATTATTTTCAAAAAAAGTAACTAATTTATAGTTAACTTAGGAATTAATTTTTTTTAACAGATTTTTTGTTTGCTCTAAATCTTTAGAAAATAAATTATCTAACTTAGATTTATCCACTGATGTTGATATTGCTTTTTTTACAGATTCGACAGCAATTTTTATTGATGCTTTTTTAATATCATTTAAGGCTACTTCTTTGATTTGTGAAATTTTAGACTTTGCTAAATTTTTTTTAATCTCAGACATTTTATGAAATTTATCATTCATCTCAACTATAAGTTTTTCGCTATCCTCTTTAGCACTATCAGAGATTTTTTTAATTTCTGATTTCGCACTGTCCAGCTTTGCTTGAGCATTATCCAGCATAATTTTTGACTCATCTCTTAGCTTTTCACTTTCATCAATTTCATTTTTGATGTCAGAAATAAGTTTATTTAAAACATTATTTACTTTTTGTGGAATCTTAAAATAAATTAGCACGATTACAAAAATAAAAAAAGAAACTGCTACCCAAAATGTTGCATCAATTGTCATAATTTTTTTCCTTATTTTTTCTTGATAAGTCTTCAACAATTGCTGATATGCTGCTATTGTTTATTTCTTCACCAATTAATTGTTTTATTAAATGTATAGATGTTTCAGTTGCAATTTTGTTAATTTTTTCAGGTGAACTTTTTTTTAATTCAATTATCTCTTTCTCAGCGTTTTGGATTTCTTGATTTATATCTTTTTCTATTTTCTCTCTCTTCTGATCAATATCTTGTATTATTTTTTTTCGAGCTTCATTAAAATAATTTCTTGCTTCATTTTTACTATTATTAATTAACGTTTCATATTCTTTAATTTTATTTTCACTTTCGATTTTTTGTTTTTCAGCAGTTTCTATATTTTCTAAAATTTGTGATTTTCTCATTTCCAAATTATTACTTATTTTTGGAAGAACAAATTTAGAAAGTATTATAAATAGAGATCCAAAAGTGAGAATTAGCCAAAAAATTTGAGAAACCCAAAACTCCGGGTTTAATTGCGGCATACCTTCAGACTCAGCTCCATTTACATTTGTAAAAAATGCTAAGCTTAAAATAAATAGATATAAAACTAATCTTTTATGCATTAATTAAAATGCAAATAAAATAATCAATGCCACAACCAATCCAAATAAACCAGTAGCTTCGGCTAATGCAAAACCTAATAATAAATTTGGAAACTGTTTTTGAGCTGCAGATGGATTTCTCATTGCTCCAGAAAGGTAATTTCCGAATATGATTCCAATACCTACTCCTGCTCCAGCTAAAGCTATTGCCGCCAGACCTGCTCCAATCATTTTTGCTGCTTCTAATTCCATTATTCCTCCTTTGTTTTTAATGGTGTAAATTTAATGCATCGTTTAAATATATGCATGTTAAAATTGCAAAAACATATGCCTGAAGAAAAGCAACTAATATCTCCAAACCAGTTAATGCAACTGAAAAACTTAGTGGAAGCCATCCACCAACTAATCCGAGGCTTATAACAAAACCTCCGAAAACCTTCATCATTGTATGTCCAGCCATCATATTTGCAAAAAGTCTTACTGATAAACTAATGGGTCTACTCAAGTATGATATTATTTCAATAATTACAATTAATGGCAACAGAACAATCGGGACACCACTTGGAACAAATAACTTTAAATAGCCAAGACCATGTTTAATAAAACCAATTACGGTAACCCCAATAAAAATAAATGCCGCTAAAACAAAAGTAACAATTATGTGGCTAGTGACCGTGAAAGCGTATGGCAACATACCCAACATGTTGCAGAAAAGAACAAACATGAATAGCGAAAAAATGAAACTAAAATATGGTTTCCCTTTTGAACCAGCTGTATCACTAATCATTTTTGAAATAAATGAGTAACTAAGTTCAGCTAGTAATTGCATTTTACCTGGAACTATTCTTTTTTTCAATGAACCTAAATTAAAGACAATAAGAATAACTAAAGAGCTGATTACCATAAACAAACTAGCGTTAGTAAAAGAAATGTCTATTTGATCTATTTTAATTTCTGGACCAATTCTATAAACATTGAACTGGTGCATTGGATTTGTGGCCATAATTTATTACTTTTGCATGTTTTTTGCAGATCTTATAACATTTAGTATTCCAGCTATAACTCCTACAAAAAAAAATGTTAAAATTAACCATGGTTTAGTACCAAACCATGTGTCAAAAATAAACCCAATAATACTACCCACAAGAACTGCGGCGACAAGTTCAGTGCTCATTTTGAAAGCTACTCCCAGTAAAGGTGTCTTTTTATCTCTATTTTTTGAATCATTATCAGAGATTTTTTTCTTTGCAATTTCTAGGCGAGTTTTGAATTTTTCTTTGGCCATTTTTAAGCGACCATGCTCTCAGCTTTCTGTAAATCAACGGCAACGAGTTGACTTATTCCTTTTTCAGGCATTGTTACTCCGTAAAGCTTGTTCATCTTTGACATTGTTAAAGCATGATGCGTAACAATTATAAATCTTGTTTGAGTTATTTTTGTAAGTTCTTCTAGCAAATTACAAAATCTTGTAACATTTGCATCATCTAAAGGAGCATCTACTTCATCTAAAACACAAATCGGAGCTGGATTAGTTAAAAAAACTGCAAAAATTAGAGATAAGGCTGTTAATGCCTGCTCACCACCAGACAACAATGTAATTGATTGAAGTCTCTTTCCTGGAGGACTTACTAATAATTCTAGACCAGCTTCAAGAGGATCATCAGAGTCCACAAGTTCAAGTTTTGCACTACCTCCATTGAATAATTTTGTATAAACCTCATTAAACTTTCGATTTACTTTTTCAAAAGCTTCTAAAAGTCTTTCTCTTCCTTTTTGATTTAATTCATTGATACTATCTTTAAGTTTAGAAATTGCATTTGCCAAATCTTGTCTATCGTTTTCCATTTTTTTTATTTCAATTTCATACTTACTGGTTTCTTCATCTGCTCTTAAGTTTACTGAACCTAGCTTTTCTCTTTCTCTTTTCTTAGCATCTAAAAGCTCCTCTTGCGTTACAGCATCTGGGAATTTATCTTCCGCTTCTAAATTAGAAAAATTTAAAAGATTTTCTTCCTTTAAGTTCAAATCAGTATCTATTCGATCTAATAAATCATTTCTTCTTTTTTCAAGACCATCTATTGTTGCTGACGAACTTGCTTTTCTCTCTCTAATTTCTATTGAAGACTCTTTAGTAATATTTAGGTCATTTCTATAAGTATTTATTTGATTATCAATTTGATCAATTAGAATTTCATTTTCTTTTTTTTCGTTTTCTGAGATTCTTAAATTTTCAGAGATTTGTCCTTTTTTTTCAGCTTGGGATTGTGGCTGCTTATCCAACTCTTCTAATTTCTGAATTAGGTTTTTTTTACGTTCTTTTAATTCATTGTTTTTTTTTTCAGAGTTTATTAATAAGTTTTTCCAACTGTCTATTTCTTTTTTAATCGTATTTATTCTTTCATTTCTTTTAATAGACTCTTTTTTTAAATTTTGGTTTTTACTATAACTATCTGCATATATTTCTTGAAGTTTTTTAATATTTTCATTTTTTTCTGAAAGGTTGGTCAATTTTTTATCATCATCGTTTTCATTTATTGTTTGTGTTAAAAAACCAATAGTTACTTGACAGGACTCCAATATTTTTAATGCAGCATCATTATTATTATCAATTACAAGTTTAATAATTTCATCTATATTATTTCTTATTTCTCTAATTGTTTGTAAGTTCTTTTTAAGATTTTCAGAGCCAAAATTCTTAATAAGATTGTCAACTTTTTCCTGTTCTGTCTTTAAATTATTTTTTGCAAAATCTAAATCATCATTAGATTTTTTTTCTGTTTCATAATACTTAGAGTCAATATCGATCAGTTCTTCTTTTTCTTCTTTAAGTCTTTTTTCATTTGAATTAGCATCTATGACTATACTTTTTTCTCTATCAGTATCATTTTCTAAAATTTTTAACGAATTTTTTATTTCTTCAATCTCACTTTTAATTCTTTCATTTTCCTCATCCAAACTCTTTAATTCAAGATTTAATCTCTGTATTTTTGATAAAATTTCAAAATTCTTGTCTCTAATCGGGTTAACTTTTTCTGTTTCCTCTTTTATTTTTTTTTCAATGGACTCTAGTTTTTCATTAAAACCTTTAACTTCAGTATCTGCTTCATTATTAATCTCTTTTTCAAGTTTTATCTCATTATCAATATCCCTAAGTTTTAAATAATATAAGCCTGCTTCAATTTTTTTTATATCTTCAGAAATAATTTTATATTTTGTAGCTTCCTCTGCTTGTTTTAAAAGATTTTGAAGTTGCTTTTCTTGTTGTCTACGTAATTCATCAGCTCTTTTTAAATTATTTTCAGCAGCATCTAATCTTAGTTCAGCCTCGTGCCTTCTAACATGTAATCCTGCAATACCGGCTGCTTCTTCTAAAACAGCCCTTCTATCAGTAGGCTTTGCAGTAACAAGAGCTCCAATTCTACCTTGGCTGATTATTGATGGAGAGTGAGCACCTGTAGAAAGGTCAGCAAAAAACATTTGCGCATCCTTTGCTCGTACTTCTTTTTCATTAATATAAAATTTTGATCCTTTATCCTTTTCTATTTTACGTTTAACTTCAATAGAATCCATATCTTTAAATTGATTTGGACCATCTTTATTTTGATTTGTTAATGAAATTACAACTTCAGCCAAATTTTTTGATGGTTTATTAGAAGTGCCAGAAAATATTACATCTTCCATTCCTGATCCTCTCATACTTTTTGCAGATGTTTCCCCCATGCACCATCTCAAAGACTCGACAATATTTGATTTTCCACAACCATTTGGTCCTACAATTCCTGTCAAACCTTTATCGATTATAAATGTTGTATTTTCAGCAAATGATTTAAAACCATTTAGTTGAATTTTTTTAAACTCCATCAGGAGACTATATCAGCTTTTCTATGGCCTTTTTCAAGTTTTTAAAGTTTAGAGCTTTTTCAAACTTTTCATCGTTTATTATTATCGTAGGAGTAGCATTTATTTTAAATTTTTTAGCTCCTTCGATTCGATCCTCTAAAATATGGTCCTCAATATTTTTATCAGCTAAACATTTTTCAAAATTTAAACCAAAACTTTCATTTTTGATTACATCTTTAAGATTTGAATTCAGTTCTTCAATTGTGTTACCTTTTAACCATTCCTCTTGTTTAAAATATAAAAAATGTAGAATATTTGCTTTTCCATCATTTTTACAGTGCGCCAATTTGGAAGCATTTAAAGCTGCGATATCAAGAGGAAAATTTCTAAATTCAATTGAAGCTAAACCTTTGTCAAAAAATTCGTCCTTTAACTTTGGATAAACATCTTTATGAAAATTAGCGCAATGAGAGCATGTTAATGACTCATAAACTATTAATTTCACCCCCGCATTTATATTTCCTTCAATAATAGGTTTAATTTTATCATCTGCTATCCCATGAGGATTTATAAAAAAAAATATAAAAAAAAGTAAGATTTTTATTTTCATTTTTTTTTAAATAATTTATTTAATTCTAGTAAAGAATTTTTAATTTTTTCATTTTTAATATTGGTAATTTTTTTTGTATATTGATTTTTTGACACATCTTCTTTAATTTCTTTTTTAAATATCTTCTGATTTCCATCGAAAGTGATTAGTTTAATTTTTTCAACTATTCTTTCATTAAAATACATATTCATTTTTTTAATAATTTCGTTTTTAGAATATTCAATCTCAATTTCATGACCTCTTTTGACCATAATACTTAATGTGCTTGTGCTTAATTTATTTGAAGTTTTAAATGATTTTGGATAACAAACCTGAAAAAGATCATCACCAACAATATACCTCCAATTTTCAAGCGTTTCTGAAAATATATGTCCTTTTTTTTTTAAAATTTTTTTGACTTTTGTTGGTAAAGTATCTTTAAAAGATCTTAGGCCTTGAATGGATCTGTATCTCTGCTTAAAATTAGATTTATATTGCATATGAATACACAAAACATACCAAAAAAAATTCTTTATTGGTACGATAATAATAAAAGATCTTTACCATGGAGAAAGAAAAATACAAAAAAAAACCATGAATATTTTACATTAGTAAGTGAATTTATGTTGCAGCAGACACAGGTAAAAACTGTTATTCCATATTTCAAAAGATTTATAAATAAATTTCCTAATTTGAGAGCATTAGCTAGAGCAAATGAACATAAAGTTTTGAAGTCCTGGGAAGGACTTGGTTATTATTCAAGAGCAATAAACTTAAAAAAAACAGCAGCTATTTTGCTAAAAGATTTTGATGGACGTTTACCAAATGAGATTGAAAAGCTTAAGACTCTTCCAGGTATAGGTGAATATACATCAAGGTCAATTCTATCTATTGCTCATAATCAACCCTACATACCAATGGACGGTAATGTTGAGAGGATATTAAAAAGAGTTTTTTTACTGAAAACTAAAAAACAAATTTCTAAAGAAAATTTAATTGAAAAAAAATCTTTTTTTTCCAGCACTCAAAGGTCAAGTGATTATGCTCAAGCTATAATGGAAATAGGAGCATTAATATGCAAACCTTCATCACCAATTTGTTCTTCCTGTCCATTAATTAATAACTGTAAAGCTTATAAAAAAAAGGATTTTTTAATTAGAACTAGAAATAAGTTAAACAAAATTAAATATTTTGAAGCAAAGGTTTATAAGCATAAAAACAAGTATTTATTAGTAAGAAACAAAAAATTTAATTTTTTAAAAAATTTGGTCATTTTTCCAATGGATGAAATAGAAAAAAAAAAATTTAAATTATCATTTGCTAAAAAAATAAATATAAAGTTATCGAACATGAATATGAAAATTATTATTAATGAGGAAAAGAAAAAAAAAATTTTAAAGGATAGTTTTCTTTTGGATAAGTCCAATATTAATAAATTTATTCTTCCTTCATTTACAAAGAAAATATTTTACTCTTTACCAAATTCGCAATGAAAAAAATTGCTATAATAGGAGCGGGAATTTCAGGTTTATATTTCGCAAATCTCTTGGAAAGAAATAAAACTTTTGAATACCAAATATTTGAACAAAAAAACTCAATTGACCTTACTGATGGATATGGAATACAACTCTCTGTAAATAGTATTAAACTTCTTCATAAAGTTGGTTTTAATAAACTTAATACTAAAAACTTATATTTTCCAAAAAAATTAAACTTTTTTAATGCAAGAGATTTAAAAAAAATATGTGATATTGATTTATCTAAATTTAACGATCAAAATAACTTTTACACAACTCTAAAAAGATCAAATTTAGTTGAGTTTCTATTAAGTGGGATTCCAAAAGACAAATTATTATTTAATTGTGATCTTGTTGATATTCAAAACAAAGATAGAATATCATTATGTTTTAAAAATAATGAAATTAAGGAGTTTGACTATTTGGTTGCTTCAGATGGCATCTACTCAAAAACAAAACAAATATTATTTAAAAAAGAGGGTTTACCAAAATATTTTAATGCAATTGCTTTGAGAGGAAATATCCGAAATTTTGAAAATTTTGATATTTCATTATATCTAGGACCAAACTTTCACTTTGTAATTTATCCAATTAATCAAAATAAAGAATTTAATTTTATTTCGATTATTAGAAAAGAACTAAATCAAGAGGAAGTATTAAATAAAGACTTATTTAATGATGATATATTTATAGCAAACCTATTAAACCAGATTTCTTCAAAATCAGACTTAAATTTAGTTAACCAAGTAGAAAAAATTAGATGCTTTCCAATTTTTGTAAGCAAAAAATTTCAAATACCTCCTTCAAATAATATTTTTTTAACTGGAGATGCATTTTATTCATTTCCACCTTCATTTGCTCAAGGTGCATCTCAATCAATAGAAGGTGCTAATGACCTTTTTAATGATTTAGATAATAATTCTTCGAATTATTATAAAAAAAGGATATTGAGAACTAAGCAAATAAACTTCAGATCTAAACTTAATCATTTTGCTTTTCATCTTTCAAATCCATTTAACGTTTTCTTCAGAAATATTTTTTTAAAAAATCTTTGTAAGAATAAAAATTTTTTAGAAAATTATTTAGGAAAAATTTATAACAATTAGTTTCTTGGTCTTAAACGTTGTCTCAGATCATCGATTGGTTTTAAACTATTTCCTGATTGATAATGCCAATAAGTCCAACCATTACAACTTTCGGAGCCTAATATTTGTGCTGCCACTTTATGAATTGATCCCTCATTTTGTTTATACTTGATACTCCCGTCTACCCTAACTTTTGCATAAATTTCTTTCTTACTATCAGAGATTTCTATTCCAGGTTTAATTATACCCAACTCAATTAATGAGCTAAAAGGAATTCTAGGTTTCGATTTATTATTTTGAACTGTATCTAAATATTCATCTTGAATTGTATCCGTATTTTTTAATCTTGTATTAGCAACTTGATAATAAATTTTTTCTTTCTCAATTCCAAAATAATATCTTCCTAGTTTCTTTGAAACTACAGCAGTTGTTCCTGACCCTAAAAAAGGATCTAGTATAAAGTCATTCTTATTTGTGGAAGCTAATATAATTCTATGAAGCAAAGCTTCTGGTTTCTGGGTTGAGTGAACTTTTATTCCATTATTTTTTAATCTTTCCTTACCATTGCATATTGGTAAATTCCAAGTCGATCTCATTTGCAAATCATCATTAAAAGATTTCATTGATTGGTAATTAAAAGTATATTTTGATTTTTTACTTTTTGATGCCCAAATTAGTGTTTCATGAGCATTAGTAAATCTAGTACCTCTGAAGTTTGGCATTGGATTATTTTTATTCCAAATTACATCATTTAAAATCCAAAATCCCAAATCTTGAATAATTTTTCCAACCCTAAATATATTATGATAGCTTCCAATCACCCAAATAGATCCATTTTTCTTCAATACTCTTTTGCACTCCTTTAGCCAATCGTTTGTAAATTTATCGTATGTTTTAAAACTTTCAAATTGGTCCCATTTATCATTTACTGCGTTAACCTTTGATCTATCTGGCCTGATCAAGTTATTTTGCAATTGTAGATTATAAGGTGGATCTGCAAAAATTATATCAAATGTCTCGTCTGGAATTTTTTTTAATTCTTTAAGACTATCGCCATTAATAATTTTATTATATAAATTTTTAGTAATCATTTTTAATAATATAATTAGACTCCAGCAAAGATTCTGCGTCAACTATAGATTGAAAAAAATGGACTCTACTTGTTGTACTATCTAATTGGGACTCAACATATTGTGTATGGGACTGAATTTTTTGCGATGATATATAGTGACCCCAAATTTCTTAATTGCTTTTAAATGAAGTTTGGTACCGTATCCAGCATTTTTATCCCAAGCATATTTGGTAAATTTTTTTGACAACTTTTTAACAAATCTATCTCTAGTCACTTTAGCAATTATGGATGCGGCAGATATCTGAGGTATTTTTTCATCGCCCTTAACTATACATTTAAACTTATAATTTTTAATTTCTGGAATTTTATTTCCATCAATTAAAACGTATGAAGGTTTTTTACGTAATTTTTTTATTGCTCTTTTCATTGCAAGCAAACTAGCATTTAAAATATTTAATTTTTCAATTTCTTTTAGTGATGCAGATCCAATAGACCAATAAGAATTTTTTTTTATATATTTTTCTAATATCTCACGATTTTTTTTTGTTAATTTTTTTGAGTCTTTTATTTTACTTTTATCAATATTTCTTTTTAAAATAACCGCTGCTGCATATACAGGTCCAATCAAACTCCCTCTACCAACCTCGTCAACACCAGCAACTATTTTTTTCATTAAAGTTTGATTTTTAATTCGTCAATTTTTTTTCTTATTATCTTTAAATCTTCCCAAGAAAATTTTTTTTGATCAGGTTGTCTTAATAAATAAGCTGGGTGAAAAGTAAGAAAAGTAAGAAATGTTTTTTTATTAATAATTACTTCTTTCCATCTCCCTCTTTCCTTGGATATCTTTAATCTTTGGCCTAACAAAGCTTCCATAGCTGTACTACCCATTAGGATTAATATTTTTGGACTTATAATTGAAATATGTTCACGTAAAAATACTGAATATCTTTTGATTTCTGAAGACTCAGGTCTTCTATTGTTTGGGGTTTTATAATTAATAACGTTAGTTATATATACATTTTCTCTTTTGATGTTAATCGCGTTTAACATCTTATTAAGAAGTATTCCAGCATCTCCAACAAAAGGTTTACCTTGTGTATCATCCGTGTCTCCAGGTCCTTCGCCAACTATCATTAATGAACTTTTATGGCTTCCATCGCTAAAGACCATATTTTTTGAAAATTTTTTGAGTTCACAATCTTCGATTGATTTTATTTTATCTTTTAATTGAGTTAATTCTTTAAAAGTTTCATTACTGTCATGTTTTTTATTAAAGCGGTTAATAGGCGCATTATTAAAAATATATTCAGATTCTATTGATTTTATAAACTCTTGATTTAAGATTTCCTTATTAACCATTTATATATGATAACAAATTATTTAAAATTAATCTTTATAATATTTATTTTTTTTTTCCCCATTGAAGCGAAAACAAAAAATACTTATTCCAAAGATTTTAATTCTAAACAATTATCAAATTATTTTTCAGGAATTATATCTCATAATAATCAAAAAAATGAGCAAGCTTTAAAGTATTTAAAATCTTCAAAACAGTTACTAAACGAACATGAAGAATATTTTAGAAAATTTATTTATTCGTTGGTTTTAAATCAAAGTATAGATAGAACCTTCCAAGAAATAAAGTTCTTAAAGAATAAAAATCAATCAGAATTTTTTGAAGCTCAATTACTTTTATTAATTGATAGTATTAATAAAAAAAAATTTGATAAAGCAAAATTATATTTAAAAAAACTTTCAGAATTTACAGAAGAGGGTACTTTTGAAAAAGTTATTTATGAAACGCTGCGAGATTATACCTATACGTTTGAAAATAAAAAAATTAGCACTTTTAAATCAAACTTTGGAAATTTAGTTGCTATAAACAATGCTTTTCAAAGTTGTTATTTAAACGATCCTAAAACATTGGACTATTTTAACAGATTAAAAAATTCTGAAGCAGCTGATTATTCAAGGTATTTATTTTTTTATGTTAATTATCTTGTTCATGAGAAAAGGTTTGATTTAGTCAAAAAAATATCATCAGAAATAAATGAATTATCGAGTAACTTGATTATATTACAAACAAAAGCATGGATTGAAAAAAGTAATTTCAAAGAAATTGAAAAAATTTTCTCTTGTAAAAATGAGAATGATCTTTTGGCTGAATTTTTTTATTTAGTTTCTAACTTGTATTCATCCCAGGAGGAATTTGAGCAATCAAATTTTTATTTAAATATTTCATATTTCCTAAATAAAAAATTTAAAATCAACTTATCTTTAATGGCTGATAATTATTTTTTAAATGAAAACTACGAACAAAGTCTTAAAGTTTTGGAAATATTTAATTTAAAAGATGACCTTTATTATTGGTTTAAGATTAAGCAAACAGGAAAAATAATTACTGAACAAAGAAACAAAGAAGAGTCTTTAAAATTTATTGAATCGAATTTCAAAAAAATTAAAAATCCTTCAAATAAAATTTTATTCGATTTGGCAGCTGTATATAAAAATTCAAAAAAATATGAGAAATCAATTGACTTATATACATCAATAATGAGCACGACTGATAAGAGTTCTCTCAATTATGCCGACTTACTTTATAGAAGAGGCGGAAGTTATGAAAGAATTAATGAATATAAAAAATCGGATAGAGATTTATTATCAGCTTTAGATTTAATTCCAAATAACTCCTATGTTTTAAATTATTTAGCTTACTCTTGGCTTGAGCGTAATAAAAATATTAATAAAGCAATTTCAATGTTGGAGAAAGCCTATAAAGAAAACGACAATGATCCTTATATAATTGATTCTGTTGGTTGGGGTTACTATCTAGTAGGCAGATATACAGACGCAGAAAAATATATGCGAAGAGCCATAGAGCTAATGCCTAACGACCCAATTGTAAATGATCATTACGGTGACATTTTATGGAAAATGAATAGAAAAATTCAAGCACGCTACTTTTGGAAAAGTGTTTTAAAAATGAATGATACAGAAAAAGAAATGGTAGACTCAATTAAAGAAAAATTAATTAAAGGACTACCAAAAAAAAAGAATAATGAGAGTTTATAGGATTAGTTCTCAAGCAAAGATAAATCTTAATTTAAATGTTATCAAAAAATCTCAATCGAAAGGGATACATTTAATCGAGACCTTAGTATGTTTTATAAAGCTATCTGATAAAATTTCTATTAATAAAATAAATTCAAATTCTCATAAAATTTTATTTACTGGAAAATATTCACAAGGCATATCGAAAAAAAATACAATTAAAAAACTTTTAAATTTATTAGATAAAGAGAAAAAGCTTAAAAATAATAAATATAGAATTATAATTAAGAAGGAAATACCCCAACAATCCGGAATGGGTGGAGGGTCTATGAATGCTGCAAGTTTGTTAAGTTTTTTTTATAAAAAAAATTTTTTGAAACTAAGCGATGTTAAAAAATATGCTATAAAAATTGGTTCAGATGTAATTCTAGGATTAAACAACATTCCTAAAATCCAATATACTAATGGATCCATAAGGGAGCTAGATGGAGTTAAAAAATTTATTGTCTTGATCGTAAAACCATCTTTTGGATGCTCTACCAAAAAAATATATTTAAATAATGAGACTTTTTCTAGGGGTGAATTTAAAAATACAAAAGGAAATATTCTTAAAAACGTGATTCTTCACGGCAAGAATGATCTAGAAAAAAGTGCATTTAAATTGTACCCAGCACTAAAAAAAATTAAGGAATTACTTCTTAAAAATAAACAAGCTAAGTTTGTAAGAATGACAGGTTCTGGATCTGCGATAATTATGTATTTTAATTCCAATAAATATGCAAAAAATGCATTGAAAATTTACAAAAGAAAACTTAATAATTGTTTGTGTATTTTAACAAAAATTATATAAAAAATTGCATTATATAATAAATAAATTTTTTGGGGCGTAGCCAAGCGGTAAGGCAGCGGTTTTTGGTACCGCCATCCTAGGTTCGAATCCTAGCGCCCCAGCCAAATATGTTGAATATTTTAAATAAATTTTTCTCGTCTACAAAAAACTTGAATGTTATTAATCAAAAATTTCTTAAATTAAGAAAAGAAACAAGTGTAGAAAAAATTTTTAGCGCCATTGAAGGTTTTTCAGAAGAAGCTGAGATAAGGTATGTTGGTGGTTGTGTTAGGAAAATTATAAAAGATGAAAAAGTAGATGATATTGATTTAGCTACTAATATTGAACCATCAAAAGTTAAACAAGCTCTTGAAATTAAAAAAATAAATTATTTTGAAACTGGTATTAAACACGGAACAATTACTGCAGTTATAGATAATAATAAGTTTGAAATAACATCGTTAAGAAGTGACATTAAAACTGATGGAAGGCATGCAGAAATAGAATTTACAAATAATTGGTTAAAAGATGCAGAAAGACGAGACTTTACAATTAACTCTATATACGCTGACATCAATGGAAATTTATTTGATCCTTTTAATGGAAAAAAAGATTTAGAAAACGGAATTTTAAAGTTTGTTGGAGATCCAGAACAAAGAATAAAAGAGGATTATCTTAGAATATTGAGATATTTAAGGTTTTTTACGCTTTATAGTAAAAAAGATCACCAAGCAGATATTAAAAAAATAATTAAAAAAAATATTGTAGGTATAAAAAAATTATCCTCAGAAAGGTTATTAGACGAATTAAAAAAAATCTTTAAATCAAATTGTTTCATAAAGCTATGTGATAATGAATATTCTTATCATATTACAAGTGTGATATTCCCAGAGTTTAAACAAATTAATTACTTTAAAAAGTTCAACGATTATACAAAAATAAACTTAAATAATTTAGAATTTCCTTTTTTTTTAGCACTGTTAATTTTAGATAATACCGATAATTCTGATTATTTTTTTTATAAATTTAATATTTCAAAAAAAGATCAAAAAAGAATAAAAGTATTAAAAGAGTTTTATTTTAGCAAGAAACCACCAATTAAATTAAATTCGCATAATCTTTGGAAAATACTTTATGTAAGCGGAAAAGAAGGATTGACTGATATATTAAATTATAAAATATATACATCAAAAAAATTTGATAAAAATTTTGTAAACCAATTGAATTATTTTAAAGATAAAGAAATACCCAAATTAGCAGTAACTGGAGATGATTTAATAAATAATTATGGTATACCACAAGGAGAAGAGGTCGGGGAAAAACTGAAACAAATTGAGAGTTTTTGGATTAACAATAATTTTAAGATTACTGATAAAGATTTAAAAAAAATAATAAAAAATTAGATATATTTTACGTCTTTTATTTCAAAGTTTTTTACACCGGCTGGCGTATTTATTTCTACAAGGTCTCCTTTATTTTTTCCTATTAAGCCTTTTCCTATTGGTGATTTAAAATAAATTAGTTTTTTTTTAAGATCTGCTTCGTCTTTTCCTATTATTTTATAATTAATTTTTTCATCAGTATCTAAATTAATTAAGTAAACTGTTGAGCCAAATATTACCTTGCCATCATTTGTAAGTTTTGTAACATCAATTACATTTGCACGAGCTATTATATCGTTTATTTCTTGAATTCTTCCTTCGTTTAAAGATTGTTGTTCTTTAGCTGCATGATACTCAGCGTTTTCTTTAAGGTCTCCATGTGATCTTGCCTCTGATATTGCTGCAACAATCTCAGGTCTTTTTTTTTCTTTCAAAAAAGCTAATTCATTTTTTAGTTTTTCAAGACCAGTTATTGTAATTGGTTCTTTTTCCATTTTATTTCCATTTAGCGATCGGAGGCAATGACATTAATATACCCTCAACATTTCCTCCAGTTTGTAATCCAAATTTAGTTCCTCTGTCGTATAAAAGATTAAACTCTACATATCTTCCTCTTTTTAAGTATTGGATCTCCTTTTGTTTTTTTGTCCATTTCTTTTTTTTCTTTTTTTTTATAGTTTCATTAAATATTTTGCTAAATAATAATCCCACATCTCTTACAAATGCAAAATCTTTCTCCCAATTTCCTTTTTTATAATCAAAAAATATTCCTCCTATTCCTCTTTCTTCATTTCTGTGTGGTAAGTAAAAATATCTTTCACACCATTTTTTATATTTTTTATAATAATTTTTATTATGCTTATCACATGTCTTTTTAAGTTCTTTATGCAGCCAGTTTTTAAAATTCACATCTTTTAAGCAGGGCGTCACATCCATACCTCCACCAAACCATCCATGCGATGTAACTATATATCTAGTATTAAAATGCATCGCCGGTATATGTGGATTTTTCATATGCATAACAACAGATATACCTGATGCCCAAAAATTTGAGTTTTTATCCGTTCCAGGAATTTGTCCCTTAAATTTATGAGGAAATTTTCCATAAACTTCTGAAAAATTTACTCCAACTTTTTCAAATATTTTACCATTTTCAAAAATTCTAAATTCACCACCTCCTTGATTTAAGCCTCTTGACCAATTTTTTGATTTAAATATATTTTTTTTCTTTTCAATTTTTTCAATATCATTGGTAATTATATCTTGTAGTATCATAAACCAGTTTTTGACGATTTTTTTTTTTGTAATTAATTCCATTTTATAATTTGAGCTGTCTTTGGCTTTCGCTAAGTATTATAGCAACCGATGTTGATAGATTTAGTGATCTTTTTTTCGCAATCATTGGAATTTTTATTTTTTGCTTTAATATTTTGTGTACCTTATTAGGCACTCCAGCACTTTCTTTACCAAATAGCAAAGTATCATTTATTTTAAATTTAAAATCAGTATATATTTTTTTGGCTTTCGTTGTAATCAAAATAACTCTTTGATCAGACTTTGCCTTAAAAAAATCCTCGGAGCTTTGATAGATTTTTATTTTTTTATCATCCATATAATCCATAACTACTCTTTTAAACCTTTTGTCGCTAATTAGAAAACCGCACGGTTCAATAATTTCTAACTCAGCTCCTAGGCAAGCGCAGGTTCTTATAATAGCTGCCGTATTTTGAGGTATATCTGGCTCGTATAACGCTATTTTAGGTATAAAATTAGCTTTATAATGTGTCATTCTATCAGTGGAAATATTATGCTTTTTTATTATATGAAATCATATATTAGATATTATTAAGTTATAAACCAAATGTCAGAAAAAAAAGTCAAAAGAAGAGAATTTATCTTTACAGCAACTTATGCAGTTGGAGCAGTTGGAGTAGGGGCAACAATTTGGCCTTTAATTGATCAGATGAATCCAGATGCATCAGTTAAAGCTCTAGCAAGCACCGAAGTAGACATAAGCAATGTTGAAAGAGGTCAATCAATAACAGTTTTGTGGAGAGGAAAACCAGTATTCATTAGAAGAAGAACTGAAGAGGAAATTTCAAAGGCCAAAGAAGTCGATTTAAAAGATTTAAAACATCCAGAGAGAGATGAGGATAGGGCTAAAAATCCAGAATGGCTTGTCATGTTGGGAGTTTGTACACATTTAGGATGTGTACCCTTAGGGGATACAGGAGAATATGGTGGATGGTTTTGTCCTTGCCATGGTTCACATTATGATACTTCTGGAAGAATTAGAAAAGGTCCTGCTCCTACAAATATGGAAGTGCCAAAATACGAATTTGTTAATAACAATATAATTAAGATAGGCTAAAAAATGAGTAACCACGAATATACACCTAGTTCTAAATTTGGAAAATGGTTTAATGATCGTTTGCCTCTTTTAACTCTTGGAAAACATCTAACTGATTATCCAACTCCAAAAAATCTTAATTACTGGTGGACATTTGGAGGCATACTAACTTTTTGTTTAATAACTCAAATAGTTACCGGTTTAATTTTAGCAATGCATTATGTTGCTCATGCAGATTTAGCATTCGGTAGTGTAGAACACATTATGAGAAATGTTAATTACGGTTGGCTTATAAGATATACGCACGCAAACGGTGCATCAATGTTTTTTTTAGCAGTATATATTCACATATTTAGATCTTTATATTATGGCTCTTATAAATCACCTCGAGAAATAATTTGGATTTTGGGAATGATAATCTATATTTTGATGATGGCTGCTGCTTTCATGGGATATGTTCTACCGTGGGGACAAATGAGTTTTTGGGGAGCTACAGTAATAACAAATCTTTTTAGCGCAATTCCTCTAATTGGTGAAAGTATTGTTACGTGGTTATGGGGAGGGTACTCAGTTGATAATCCTACTCTAACAAGATTTTTTAGTTTACACTACCTAATTCCTTTTTTAATTCTTGGGCTAGTAGTACTCCATATTTGGGCACTTCACGTGCCAGGTAATAATAATCCAATTGGTATTGATCTAAAAAAACCGTCAAAGGATACCGTTCCATTCCATCCTTATATTGTAATTAAAGACCTATTTGCTTTGCTAATTTTTTTAATTATCTTTGCTTTTTTTGTTTTTTACTCACCAAATATTCTTGGTCATGCAGACAATTATATTGAAGCAAATCCTATGGTTACACCTGCCCATATAGTACCTGAGTGGTATTTATTACCATTCTATGCAATCTTAAGATCAGTGCCAGATAAACTTTTAGGCGTGATTGCTATGTTTGGTGCTCTATTTATTTTAGTAATATTACCATGGCTAGATACTTCAAGAACAAGGTCAGCTATATTCAGGCCTTTATACAAACAGTTTTATTGGTTTTTAGTGGCGGATGTTCTTATACTTGGTTACGTTGGAGCAATGCCAGCAGAAGGAATATACTTGCTAGTAGCAAGAGTAGCAACTGCATATTATTTTGCTCACTTTTTAATTATTCTTCCAGTGCTTAGTAGAAAAGAAAAAGTCTTAGATGTGCCATTAAGTATTACGGAACCTGTACTCGGAGGATCAGTTAGTGCGTCTGCGCTGAAGCAAAAAAAAGATAAATTATGAAAAGATTTTTAATTATTTTTTTTTTTTTAATTTCAATTAACCTTATACACCCTTTTTCTTTTGCAGCAGAAAAAGCTGCTAAACCTATGAGCCCGGGATGGAGTTTTAAAGGTTTTTTCGGGACATTTGATAGGGCTTCTCTTCAAAGAGGGTATCAAGTTTATACTGAAGTTTGTGCTTCTTGCCATTCAATGAAACATTTGAGTTATAGAAATCTCTCTCAACCAGGTGGTCCAGAATTCAGTGAAGATCAGGTAAAGATTATCGCATCACAATTTGAGGTAAGAGATGGTCCAAATGATGATGGAGAAATGTTCGATAGACCTGGAAGACCTTCAGATAATTTTGTTAGTCCATATGCTAACGACAAAGAAGCAACTGCAGCAAATGGTGGTGCATATCCACCCGATATGTCAGTCCTTGTTAAGGCAAGAATGGGCGGAGCAGACTATATATATTCTTTATTACTTGGGTATGAGGAGCCACCTGAAGGTATTTCCTTAGACGACGGGGTTTATTATAATAAGTACATGGCGGGAAATAAAATCAAAATGTCAAATCCTCTATCTGAAGGAATAGTTGAGTATGCAGATGGAACTAAAGCAACCGAAGAGCAAATGGCAAAAGATGTTACAACCTTTCTTTCATGGACAGCTGAACCGCATTTAGAAGAGAGACACAAAATTGGTTTTAGAGCAATAGTTTATTTAATTATAATTACTATTTTAGTTTATTTTAGCATGAAAAAAATTTGGTCACGTGTTGAATCTGAAATTTAATATATCACCATCTTTGACTAGATAATCCTTACCTTCTAACCTCATATCTCCATTATTCTTAGAGTTTAACCAGCCATTATTTTTTATAAAATCTTTATATGAGATAGTTTCCGCTCTAATAAATCCTTTTTCAAAATCTGTGTGTATTTGACCAGCAGCATTAGGAGCTGTACAATTTTTTTTTATTGTCCAAGCTCTGGTTTCTTCAGGACCTGATGTAAAAAACGTTTCTAAATTTAAAATATCATAGCCTTTACTAATTAATTTATTAAGGCCAGTTTCATTCAGATTGATCATATTCATATAATTTTTTTTTTCTTCTTTTTCAAGTTGATTAATTTGATTTTCAATATCTGCAGAAATAATTATTGAATTATCAATGCCAAACTTTTTTACAAAATCAATTGTATAATTGTTCCCATTTTTAACGCTTTCTTCATCAACATTGCATACGTAAATTTTAGGTTTTATTGATAATAATCCAGTTTGATTAATAATCTTATCTTCATACTCACTAGATAGTGATGATAAATCTATGCCGCTATTTAGCTTTTCAAAAGCACTTTCCAGTATTTTGAGCAAATTTTCATCGATATTTTTTTTATTTTTTTTATCTAACCTCTTTTGCAATGATTCAATATCAGCTAACATCATTTCTGTTTCAATAATTTCTAAATCTCTTATTGGATCAACACTTGAATTAACATTTTGAATATCACTTGAATCAAAACATCTTATCATATGAATTATTGCATCGACTTCTCTTATATGTGATAAAAATTTATTACCTAAACCTTCACCCTTTGAGGCACCCTTAACAAGACCTGCAATATCAACAAATGAAATTGTTGTATTAATTTTTTTTTTTGATTTAGAAATTTCTGAGAGCTTGTCTAGTCTTTCATCTGGAACAGGCACTACTCCAATATTTGGATCAATCGTACAAAAAGGAAAATTTTCAGCTTGGGCTTTAGATGAGTTTGTTAAAGCATTAAATAGAGTTGACTTACCAACATTTGGTAAACCAACAATACCACATTTAAAACCCATCTATTTATTATTTACTGTACTTGAAAATAAATCTAATTTCTTATCAATGAGGATTGGCAAAGAGTCGGTAATATTTTTGGTAATTGAAGGGAGCTCTTCTTTCTCATCTTCATTAAAATCTTGCAATACATGGTCGGAAACTTGTATTTCGTTCTTTGGGTGACCAATTCCAATCCTTACTCTTGAATAGTCTTTTCCAATAAATTTATCTATAGACTCTATACCATTATGTCCAGCGCTTGATCCTCCAAACTTTGTTTTAATTTTTCCAAAATCTATATCTAAGTCATCATGAAAAACTATTACATTCCCTGCTTCAATTTTAAAATATTCAATCAACTCTCTAATGCAAACACCAGAATTATTCATAAAGGTTAAAGGTTTAATTGCGTAAACTTTTCTTCCATTAATTGTACCAGTCGTAAGTAATCCTTTAAATTTGGGTTTTTGCTTTGATAATCCAAATTTAATATTTATTGCATCTATAATTTTAAATCCAATATTATGCCTATTATTTTCGCTATTAGGGGATGGATTACCTAGACCTACAAAAAGTAACATAATTATTTTATCTAAAGTTTTTCAGCTTAATTATTTTTTCTCTGTTTGGGATTTTTTATCGTCAGCCTTTTTAACGTCGTCCTTTTTATCAGATTTAGCTGCATCAGCTTGAGGTGTTTTACCTTCTCCATCTGCACCCTCTGTAGGGGTTGTTGCCCCTTCTTCTCCAGCCGCTTCTGCCCCCTCAGCTGCCTCAGCAGGTTTCTCCGGTTCTTTAATTACTGTAGGTGCTGCAAGAGTTGCAACAACAAAGTCTCTACCTTGTATTGTAGGACGTACATTTTCTGGAAGTTTGATTGCGGATATTTTAAAACTTTCGCCAATATCTACACCATCTAAATCGACTACGAGTTCATTTGGAATATTTTCTGTTGGACATTTTAACTCAACTTTTCTTCTTACAATGTTTAGAACCCCACCTCTTTTTAATCCAGGGGATTTGTCACTGTTAATAAATTTGACTGGTATTTGTAATATTACTTTTCCACCTTTTACTATTCTTAAAAAATCAATATGTGTTGGTTCATCTGAAAGTATGTCAAATTTTACTTCTCTAGGTAAAACATTTTGATCCTTACCATCTATTTTTAAATTAATTATATTTGATAAAAAGTTATCTTTTTCTAATAAGTTGATTAGTGTTTTTTTTGAAACAGAAATATTTTGATTTTTATCTTCACCTCCATAAATTATTCCAGGCACATTACCTTGAGATCTAAGGGTGTTTAATTCACCCTTTGTTTTTGTATTTCTAATATTAGCTTCTAAATCGTTCATAAAAACTAGGACTTTTAACCCAAGTTTATCTATAAAACAAGAGAATTATTTGAATAAATCTGAGACTGAATTAGAATTAGATATTCTTTTAAGAGCTTCACCTAGAAGATTAGATATACTTAAAACTTGAATGTTCTTAGCATTATTTATTTTTTTTGTATTATCAATTGTGTCTGTAATTACTAAGTTTTTAATCGGCGAGTTTTTAATTTTTTTAACTGCATCTCCACTCAATACACCATGAGTAATATAAACATGAATTTCTTTAGCACCTCTTAGTTTTAACATTTTAGCTGCATTTACTATTGTTCCACCAGAGTCAATTATATCATCGACTATGATGCAGATTTTATTTTTTATATCTCCGATTATATTCATTACTTCTGATTTTCCTGGGGCTGGCCGTCTTTTATCTACGATTGCAAGGTTTACGTTAAGCAACTTACTTAATCCTCTTGTTCTCGCAACACCACCAACATCTGGAGAAACACAAACTAGATTATTAATTTTAAGATTTTTTTTAATATGTCTATAAAATATTGGAGTAGCAAAAAGATTATCAACCGGAATATCGAAGAAACCTTGGATTTGGCCAGCATGCAAATCTACTGTTACAACTCTATCAGCTCCAGCTTTTGTAATTAAATTGGAAATTAATTTTGCAGATATGGATGTCCTAGGTACAACTTTTCTATCCTGTCTTGCATAACCAAAGTAGGGAATTACCGCTGTGATATTTTTTGCTGAAGATCTTTTTAATGCATCTATACATAGTAACATCTCTAATAAATTATCATTAGCTGGAGAAGATATAGACTGAATAATAAAAATATTATTGCCTCTAATATTTTCGTTTATTTCAACATAAATTTCACCATCAGAAAATTTTCTTATTTTTGAGTTTACAAGTCTTGTTTTAAGATATTTTGAAATTTTTTGACTTAAGTTTTTGTTACTGTTTCCAGTTAATAATTTCATTGAGATTTCCTAATTAATCATAATTAAAGATATATTTCTACCATAATCATTTTCCTTTTTGTGGTTAGATCTTCTGGCACTAAAGAAATTGTTTTTTGGGTTATAAGTATCCTTATTTATTATATCTATTTTTTTAACCCCAAAGCTTTTCAATTGGAAATTAACATATTTATTGAGGCTAAAATATGTTTTATTTCTAATATTTGTAAAAAAAATTTTATTATTTTCACTTTGTTTTAAAAACTTTGATTTAAAATCCTTCTGAACTTCATAATTTTTTTGAGATATGCAAGGACCGATTGCAGCAATAAGATTTTTTGATTCGCTTCCATTTTTTATAAAGTATTTTATGACAGTACTTATTATACCTTTGAAGGCACCTTTCCACCCAGCATGTAAAGCGGAAATCATTTTAAGTTTTTTATCAAATATTAATATTGGCACACAGTCGGCGGTTAAAACTCCAAGTATAATTTTTCTTTTATTTGTAATTAATGCATCACCAATAAGTTTATTTTTTTTTGATTTGTGATCTTTAATAAAAAAATATTTATTACTATGAATTTGATTAAGTAAAATTAATTTATTAGAAACTTTACTAAGTTTCTTACTGGCGATAATTAAATTTGCGTTAACATGATTTTTATTATCTAAAGATCCTTTCCCACAATTTAAACTTTTATAAATTCCTTTTGATTTACCGCCTTTTCTATTAAAGAAGCAGTGTCTTATTTCTTTTTGTTTAAGTAGTTTCTTTGAATAAAACATTATTTAAAACCTAAAAAATTATTTTTTTTACTTTCAAATGCAAAAATTACCTTAAATAAGTCTCCCATTAAATCTTTATGCAAAAGTCTTTTTAGGGTAAAAAACATATTATTTTTTTGTTTACTATTCATATTTTTCTCCAAAATTTTTGCTCTTTCAAGTATTCCCATAGTCTCTAAAAAAAATTTTTGGGAAACTATATTTTTTACCTTTAAATTTTTTTTCAAAAAATACTCTTTCAAGAGGTTAAAATTTACCAGGTAAGTAATATCTGCTTTTCCTATATAATTAATTAATTTACTCATTTTCACTTTTTTATTTTTCATCACAGCCTGTAATGAATTTTTATTCAAAGGATTTAAGTAGCCATAGTCAATAAGTAAAATTCCTCCAGTATGCATCGAAATTTTTTTCACTATCTTATCCAACTCGATAAATCCCAATTTAGGATATTCAATAAAG
>CACGNQ010000006.1 GCA_902574525.1 uncultured Pelagibacteraceae bacterium | reverse complement strand
GGAGTCGTAATAGATAAGAATAACCAATCTGAAGTTGAAAAACCTCAGGTTGATAATGAAACGTCTAGAACTCCTGACGCAAATGAAAAAACTGAAGATCAAAAGCAGAATTTAACTCCAGAACAACCTAAAGTTGATAATGAGATGCAGAAAGATGCTGAAGTAGAAACTCAAAGTGCAAATTTATCCTCACCAGAAAAAAATTCTACTGAAAGTAACGATGAAGTTGCGCAAGACATAAATGTTAATGAAGATATTGAAAAAAATAACGAACAAGAAAAAAAAGAACACCAAGTAATTCACAAAAAAGATGGAAGACTACATATTTATGTAAGACAAGATAAGTATAAGGGAGAATTAAAATCAAAAAATTGGGTTGGAAGACTTTATAAAGATGGAAAACAAAAAATTTCTTCATCAGGCACACCAAATTTGGAAGAAGCAATACCTATTCTTGAAAAATGGTTTGATGATGTACAATCAGGAAATGATAAAGAGAAAGAAAATTTAGAACAACAAGTTTCAAGTGAAGCATCAGAAAAAATTGAAACACCAGTTGAGACAGTAACGAAACCCCAAGAAGTTGTAAATCAAGTTACTGAACAAAGTAAACCAACTACAGAAGATATAACGCAAGCTCATCAAAAAATTTCGTCAGAAGATCCAGTTGAAACAAAACCAAAAAATTTTTTAGAAAAATTAAAAAATATTAAGTTTAAAGTTCCATCTTTAGGAAAAGGAGATGGTAAAAAATTAAATTTTAAAACAAGTGGTGGCAAAGTAAAAGAAAAATTTAATAATTTTGTTAAAACAAGACTTGGTAAAAAAACTGCTCAAGGTGAAGAGATTGTAGGTGTTGAAATAACAAGTACAGAAATTAGACTTTCGCAAATTTCATCAAATAAATCTAATCAATGGGTAATGGATAGATTTTATGTACACAAAATTGATTTACCTGAGGACGCATTAATTGTAGATCATGCAACAAAAGTGAGTGAAGAATTAAATATTGCTTTACAAAAATCAAAAGTTTCTACATCAAACGCTGCAATAGCAATACCAGTAACTAATGCAATCATAAGAGTTGTAACTGCACCGTTAATGAACGATGAAGAATTAAAAAAAGCAATTGATACAAATTCATTATGGGAAAACTTAGTTCAACTTACAGATAATTTAGATGATTATTCAATATTTCACCAGGTTATCAATAGAAGTCCAAAAGATAATACAATGGATATTTTATTTGTTGCCTCAAAGCTTACTGATATAAATAATTACACATCTATAATCAAAAACAGTGGATTAAATCCTGTAATCATAGATGTAAAATGTTTTGCATTAAAATCTGCAGTCGATCAAATAAATCAGATTTCTAAAAAGACTGAGGATACTAATTTTACTGCTTTGCTCGAATTTGGTTTAGATGAAAATTATGTGATGATTTTATATAATAATAACCCAATAATTACTGACATTTTCTTAAGGGGTCAGGATAGAAAAATTTTAAAAGAATCAAAAGATCAGGAAGAAAAAGATGCATTAGTTAGAAGATTTATGACACAAGTAAAACAAGCGGTTCAAGACTTTGAAACTAAATATGAAAAAAGAGTCAGAAATATAAAAGTTGTTTCTAATTTAGAAAACGTTGAAGACTATTTATCAAGTTTCAGAAAAAGCTTAGTAAATACAGGCTTTAATCTATTTGACCCTTTTGATGGACTTAAAATACCTCAGCAACTTGAGGAAAAAGTAAGCTTACAAAATAGATCTTATTTTTCTACAGTTGTTGGCTTGGCATTTAGAAAACTTGATGTTTTTGGTTATTACAAATTTGTGACAGCAGTTAAAAATATTAATCTTCTGCCAAATAGGGAAGGTATGATCAAACAGAAAAAGATGAAAGCTTTCTCAAATTTTGCCTATAAAGGTTTTGTAGGAGCTGTTGCTGGAATTTATTTAATTTTGTTTGGACTGTCTTTCTGGAATATTTATAGTTTCAATAATCAATTGAAAGGCTATCAAAATGTTTTAACTGAGCACGATAATAGTCAAAAGCAACTGGCAAAAGTAAATAAAGAGTTAAAAAAAATGACTGCAACTTTAAAATTGAGCAATACTTTAAAATCTAATAAGGATTTAAGTTATAGAATATTAGCTCAAATAGCTTCCAGTGTACCAAATAGAGTAAAATTTGACTCTGTAGACTATGATGGCAAAAGACAAGTAGTTATTACAGGGATTGCTGCTGGGGATAATGATATACTTCAGTTGATTAGAAACTTACAAAGCAAAAGTTTAATTAAACAGGCGTCACTCTCTTCAATGAAAATGCCTAACGCAAAAGCAGGGCAACAAATAATGAAGGGTTTTAAAGTTTTTGTGAAAGTGAATGGATAATTATGGATTTAAACGAACTTAAAAACTTAAATATGGACGATCTTAAAGCAAAAGTTATGGCTTTTGCAGACAAAAAAACTCTTATTAAGATTGGTATTAGTTTAGGTTCAATTATTGTTTTTTTAATTATTTATTATGCAATTCTTAATCCAATCGTTAACGATAAAAAAGCAAAAATTAGCGATATGAAAGCTAAGCAAGCAGAGATAGTTCAATTTAAAGACAGCATAGTTAAAGCAAAAAAGAAAATAAAAAAAATTAAGCCTAAATATGAAAATTATTCAACTTTATTTCATTCGAAAGCAGAAGTCGAAGGACTTTACCAAAATTTAAGTGAATTTGCTTCATTGAATGGTTTGATAATATCAGTAATTGAAAAGGGACAGCCAGTTGTAGTTTCAAAATCTAAAGCACTAAATACCAAAGCTAAGAAGAAGAAGAAAAAGAAGAAAAATGCCTCAAAAAAGGAAGCTATAAAAGATATTGCTTATTATAAAATACCCGTCAAATTTCAAATTAATGGCAATTTTATTGGTTATATAAAATTTAAGAGAGCACTATCTTTATCAAATAAAATGCTAAATTTTGACAATGAATCAATAAAAGTGGTAAAAGGAGATTCAACTGGAGCGATAAAAGTTAGTGGGACTTTAACAATAGTGGGGCTAGCAAATGAATTTTATTAAAATTATTCTTTATAAATTAATATTTATACTTTTTTTTAGTACAGTTTTATTTGCAGATAATCACGATACTAATGCTTCTGCAAAAACTAATAAAGAGGAGCCTTTACCGTTAAATGATCCATTTGTAGGCGACTCTTCATTTTCTGGTGGAGTAAAAGTTATTACATCTGGCGAAACGTCAGAACAGGAAAGAAAAAAAATAGACTTATATACTTACAAACTAGTTGGAATTATTAAGTCTGAAAATAAAAGCTATATCTCTATGATTAATCAAGATGGAGAAACTGTAAGCTTAGCAATGTTTGAAGAATTAAATGATGGTGTAAAGCTTGTTGATATGAAGCAAGATGAGGTCATTTTTCAAAGTGATGATTTATATTTAATAATGAATTTCAAAAATCAAATTAGAGAGACAAATGAATATTAAATTTTTTAAGTTTTTTTTCATATTTATAGTTTCTGCAATATTTTTAAATGGTTGTGCAACCAATCCTTTATCAAAGACAAAATCTAAAGGTTTTAAACATAATGAACCACTTATTAAAGACGATATAAGAAAGACTGGTAAAGCTTCAATACAAAAAACAATTGACATGGGTCCACAGCCTGTATTGGGAGATACTACAGCACTTCAGAAAAGAAAAAAAATTTCATCACAACAAAAAAGAAATTATTTATTAATACCCGATGAATTTGCCTCTTTAAAACAGAACGTAAGTTTTAAATTTAAAAATTTAGATTATTCCGAAGCTATGCAATTAATGGGAAAAGTAGGAGGTATTAATATTTTAGTTGGAGATGAGGTGGCAGGTTCAATATCTGCAGATCTAAGTAACGTACCTTGGGATAAAGCTTTTAATGCATTGCTTGACATGAAAAATTACGCTGCGGATATAGATGTTAGTAGTAATTTAATAAGAGTTCACTCACCATCAACTTTAACTGCACAAGAAAACTATAAATCAACAAGAGCTGCAGCAGTTAAGAAAAAAGTTGAACTAGAGGACTCAGTCGAACCAATAGTTTCTGAAATTTTTAGACTTTATTATATATCACCTGCGCAGGCTAAAACGACTATAACTGAATTATTTACATCTACAGGAGAATCTTCTTTTAGCCCAATACAAATAACTGAGGAAGTTACAACAAGATCTATTATTGTTAGAGGTAAAAGTGAAGACTTAGATGTTGTTGATAAAATAATTGGAGAAATAGATGTACGTACAAAACAAGTTTTAATTGAAGCATTTATTGTAGAAGCAGATTCAGATTTTGAGAGAGCACTTGGAACAAGATTGGGTGGTGCATATCAGAGAGGTCAAGAGTCTGTCGGTGGTATAGCTGGCGCAAGCTCAACCGCCAATACAGCAATTACAGATGGTAGTGCTGCGATAGGAGGAACAGCGGACACAGTTACTGATTTTACAACTAATGCAGCAGGAGCAACAAGTGGTATTGGAATTTTGAAAAGAACTGGTTCAGCTGTTTTAAAAGCTGAAATTCAAGCTTTAGAGTCTTTAGGACTTGGAAAAACAATATCTAATCCAAAGGTTTTCACATTAGATAACCAAGTAGCAACTATTACACAAGGTGAAGAAATACAATTTCAAGCAACAGGAGCCGAAGGTGCCAATACTTCATTTAAAGAGGCGGCACTAAAGTTAACAGTTACACCAAGCATTATAGGTGATGGAAATGTTTTATTAGATGTTCAAGTAAATAACGACTCTGTAAACAGGGCTGTGTCTGGTGAGCCAGGAATTAATAAGATGGAGATAGCAACTAAACTTTTAATTGCTGATGGAGATATCGTTGTTATTGGTGGCATTAAGAAAAATAAGGTGTTTGACTCAAAAGAGCAACTTCCCGGTTTAGGAAATGTTCCAGTTTTAGGAAATTTATTTAAAGGTACAAAAAAAAGTGATAGCCTTGATGAATTATTAATATTTATTGCACCAAGGGTTTTATAAAATGTTAAAAATAAGTAGAGAAAGTGAAATTAATCTTATTAACGTATTAATAGATAACGATATTATTTCGGGAAAAGATTTACCAAATATAAAAAAAGTTAGCACTGAGGGCAACAAATCACAAATCGATGCAGTTTTTGAGCTGAAATTATGTGATGAAAAAAAAATTTTAGATGTATTAGTTAAAGAGCAAAGTTTAGAAACTATTGATCTTGCAAAAGTAGAAATTACTGACGAGATAAAATCTGTGCTTCCTTCAAATTATATTAATGTTAATTTTGTTGCTCCATTTAAAGTAGATGGAAAGGTGCTGCATATTGCAATATCTGATAGTTCGAAACTTGGTTTAATGAGAAATTTAAAGGCTATTACAAAAAAAGAAATTGAATTACATGCTGCTACTGTAAGTCAAATTTCTGAGTATATTCAAAAACTTCAAAGTGAAAGCGGCAACATTACAACTGAAACAATTAGACAAGAAAAAAAAGAAAAAACAAAAACTTTCGACTCTGATTTAGGTGAAGCTGGAGAAGTTTTAGAAAATAAACCAGAGGAAGATGTAGAAGCTATAGAAAATGAGTCTGAAGTAATTAAATTTAGTACAGCAGTTGTAGCAGACGCAATTAAATTAGGAGTTAGTGATATTCACATAGAACCATACAGATTTTCATCCCGAGTTAGATACAGATTAGATGGTATGCTTCAAGAACAAGAAGAATATAAAAAATTTCTTCATGACAATTATGGTGCGGTGGTGACGAGATTTAAAATAATGGGAAAACTTGATATTGCTGAAAGAAGACTGCCACAAGATGGTGCGATTAACTTCAAGATAGATGGAAAGGTTGTTGATCTTCGATTATCAATTCTTCCAACAGCTAATAACGAGAGGATCGTTATGCGTATATTAAATAAAGACGCCGGAGATATTACACTTGAACAGTTAAATTTTGAGGACCAAGATTTAAAAAATTTAAGAAAATCGATTCATAGTACGCAAGGATTAATTTTAGTTACAGGACCAACAGGATCTGGTAAATCAACCACTCTTTATAGTATTTTGAAAGAAGTTAGCAAACCACATTTAAATATATTAACAGCAGAAGATCCAGTTGAATATGAATTAGATGGAGTGGGACAAGTACAAATCAAAGATGATATTGGCTTATCATTTGCATCGGCTTTAAGATCATTTCTACGTCAGGACCCTGAAATTATACTAGTTGGAGAAATGCGAGATAAAGAAACAGTGGATATAGGTTTAAAAGCTGCCTTAACTGGTCACTTAGTATTTAGCACTCTACACACTAACGATGCACCAAGTACTATTACAAGATTGCAAAATATGGGAACACCAGATTATTTAATTAGTGCTGCAACTCAAATGGTTCTCGCTCAAAGATTAGCTAGAAAAAATTGTAAAGATTGTCGTGTGCCAGATGACGACGTTACGCCAAAAGTTTTGACAGATTTAGGTTTTTCTCCTGAGCAAGCATCAAGAACTAAAGCAATTAAAGGAAAAGGTTGTGCTAAGTGTAAAAACACTGGTTATAAAGGTCGACAGGGAATTTATGAAATCATGGTAGTTTCAAAACCTATTAAAGAAGCAATTCTTAGACAAGCCACAACGCCAGAATTAAGAGAAATTGCGATTAAAGAAGGTTTTCAAACAATGCAAGATATGGGCAGAAGATTAATTGCGAACGGAGAATTGAATTTTAGAGAATTCGAACGTGTATTGTCATCTAGTTAAAAATGGAAGCCTTCACTTATAAAGGGATATCAGCAGGAAAATACGTTGAAGGAGAAATAGAGGCTTTAAATCAAGACGAAGCATCATTCAAATTAAAAGAACAAAAAATAATAATCACTAACTTAATAAAGTCAGCAAAGAAAAAAGGCGCTAAAAAAGAAAAATCTAAGAGCAAAGGATCATCCCTTTTTGGTAAAAAGAAAGTTAAAGTTGAAGATATATTAATTTTTTCAAAACAATTTGCAACAATGGTTAAGGCGGGTCTGCCTATTCTTCAAACACTCGCAATGTTAAGAGACCAACTTGAAGGACCTGCAATTAAAGAGATAGTAGAGGATATTAGAAAGAGCTTAGAGGGAGGTGTTACTCTATCTAAATGTTTTGAAAAATACCCAAAACAGTTTGATAATGTTTATGTAAACCTAATAAGAGCAGGTGAAGCGAGTGGAAAATTAGATGTTTTCCTTTTGAAAATTGTTGACGACTTAGAAAAAAAAGAAAAAATAAAGAAAAAAATTAAGAGTGCATTAATGTATCCATCAATAATGTTTACAGTAGCAATTACTGTAAGCGCTTTTATGTTAATTAAAGTCGTTCCAGTATTTGCGAATATGTATGATGGAATGGGAATTGCACTTCCAAAACCTACTGCAGTTATTATGAGCATGAGTAATTTTCTAAGAGGAACAGGTGGGTTGATTATGCTTTTATCTTTAGTAGGTGGTTATGGTGTTTTTAAATACCTAACAACTAAAAATGAAGCAATTAAATATAAATGGCATAAACAAGTTTTAAAACTCCCAGTTTTTGGAGACTTGATTTTAAAATCTATGTTAGCCCAAATTTCTTTGATAATGGGAAATTTAAGTGCGGCTGGTGTGAACTTACTTGAAAGTATAGAGATTGCAAAATCAGTAAGTAAAAATGTAGTAGTAACCGAAGCGTTAGAGAATGTTAAAAAAGGTGTTTTTTCTGGTGACACTTTGACAAAATTATTTTTAAAAGAACCATTGTTTCCACCCACTTTTAGCCAACTTATCTCTGTAGGTGAGCAAACTGGTCAGCTTGATGAAATGTTTAATTCTGTAGCAATATATTATGAAGCCGAATTTGATACAGCAGTTGATAATATGTCCAGTTTAATAGAACCTATAATGATTGTTTTTATGGGATTAATGATTGGCGGACTAATGATAGCAATGTATTCACCAATATTTAATGTTGGTGCATTAATTGGTTAAATCTTTTTTGTAAGTATTAAGTGATTGACCCATTGTTGTTGGTCTTTTTTAAAAACAGCATCATCCATTATTTGTTTAATGAAAAATGTTCCTAAACCTCCAGGTTTGATATCATCTAACTTTCTGTGTTGTATGTTTTCTGCAACTACAGGCTTACCCTTATCAAAAAAACCTATTTCTAATTGATTACCATTCATGGAAATTTTAATTTGCATATGATCTTTGGTGTTCTCAACTCCTTTATATCCATGTTTGACTATATTTTGTGCTGCCTCAGCAATTGCAAGCACTAATTCATCTTTAAGATCATTGTCTAATTTTAATTTTTCAAATACTTCTCTAGAAAAAGTTCTTACTTCCTTTAAACTACCGCTGTGAACTAAAAAATCTTTAGACTCTGAGATATCCATTACTCTAAATTAAGTATTTGCTCCAACTTAGCCATCATTATAACTTTTAAAACAGATTTGCTTACTTCCTTAACAACTACTTTTGTATTCGACTCTAAAGCTTTTTGATGACTTTCAATTAAAACAGAAATACCCGAAGAGTCCATGTAAGATACATCTTTAAGGTTTAAGTGAACTTCTTTTCCTGCCTCTACTAAAGGTAATATAACTTCTTTTGCTTTTTCTGTAACATCCATGTCTATCTCCCCATCAAGGAAAACAGTTGCAACATTACCTTCTTCTGTAATTTTATAGCTCATTTGAATTAGTTGATAACATTATTAAGAAATTATTAAAAATGTAAAATTTAGCCAAAATGGCCACAAATTTACAAAAAAGCCTTATTTTTGTTTATTTACTTGATAATTTCATTCTTTACATAATAAATATAAATATTAAAAATATGGATATTAATTTATTTCGCAAAGGAAAAAAAATGAAAAAAAATAATAACAAAGGTTTTACGCTTATCGAATTATTAGTTGTTGTTGCAATTATCGGTGCTCTTGCAGCTGTTGGTGTTGTTGCATATAACGGATATACTGCTGCAGCAAAGAAAAATTCTGCTAAAGCTATTCACTCAAACATGGTTAAATATGTTGCCTCAGAATTAGCAAAATGTAACTTAGACACAAAACCATTTGGATCCGTTTCTTGTCCAGCAGATAGAGACTCTGTAATTACTTTACTTATTGGAGATACTTCACCAATTAAAGATAAGAATCCATTTTCATCAACTAACGCGGCGGTAACATCAGCAACAGTTGCAAGTTCAACTGATAAAAGTAACTTGGGTTGGACATCCGTTACAAGTAGTGGCACTGATGATATAGTTTTTTCAACTTGGTATGATAACGACGAAGATATGTTGCAATCTACAGTTTCAGTTGAATAGCTAATTTGGTTAGAAGTTTTTAGTTTGAATAAAAAAAGTATTAGTGGCTTCAGCTTAATAGAATTATTAGTAGTCGTTGCGATTATCGGTACATTAGCAACTGTTGGTGTATTGTCTTACAACGGCTACATAAGCGGTACACAAAAAGCTGCAGCAAAAAATACAATGCAACAAATAGCATTAGCTCAGCAAGAATATTACTCAATTAACGGAGAATACGTAACAACAGTTACAGGTGACTGTGGAGTACCCGCGGGTACGAGTACAATAAATTCAGATCTTTTTGATACTGAGGGAGATGACAAAGTTGTAGATGTTGATGATTGGGAATTTTGTATTGAAGATCATCCTACCGGATATAAAATAAGTGCTTGTAAAATAAAGGATGCCGCTTGTGACGGAGACCCATACACTTTAAACGCTAAGGGAAGTAATAATTTTAATGATTAATAATAATTTTTAATTGATGCAAGTAATAAGATGTCCTTTGAAAACCTTAAAGATTTTAGCAAGAAACTCTTCTCTGGGAAACAATCTACAAAAATAAAAATATTTTCCACAATGAGCATTTTGTGGATGATTTTAATTGGCTACCTAGTATGGTGGAATGGTTTAAAAAGTCCTGGCTTTGATAAAAGTTTTAAGTGGGAAGAATGGATATGGTTTGGTTTAGTACCAGCTGTTACACCATTTATAATTTATATTATATGGAAAAAAGATGAATAAATTAAAATTTTTGAAATCAACTTCAGTACTATTATTTATTCTATTTTCTATTAATACAACTTTTGCCGCAGAAAAGAATATTACCTATATGCAAATTTTACAAAAACCAAATGATCTAGAGCTCAACATCAAGTATGCACAACAACAAGGCAAAATAGGTAACTTCAAACAAACTATCTCAACTCTTGAAAGATTGAATATGGTTTATCCAGATAATATTGAAATTAAAATGTATCTATTGTCTGTTCTTGTCCAAGCTGACTCACCAGATAAGGCACTTACGGTTATAGAAGAAATTAAAAATAATGAAGACGCAACTGAGGAAGATTTATTAACAGTTGAAGAAATTGAAAAAGAATTAGAAGATAGAGCAAGACCAAAATTATGGAGTCTTTCTGCTGGGTTAAATTGGGGTCTTTCTCAAAGTAATAATGTAAATAATGTTTCAAAAACAAGACTTCAAATGGATGAGAATGTTTTAAGTGGTTTTAATACCCCAATGCATGACAGAACTTACAGCGCAGGTTTTGATTTGTCTGCAATAAGAAAGATTGGTGAAACTTCCGCCTTCTCAATTAGCGCAAGTGTGTCTGACTCCAGACAAGTTATTGAGACTAGCGATGATGTGGAAGGGTACTCTTTGACGACATCTTATGATACGTCAATAGGCAATCAAGGAATATCTATTTTTGGAATGTTTAGTAAGTCTGATTATATTGATGATGCAGATAGTTTTTCAAGTATGGCTGGTCTGTCGGGATTTTTTCCAAGTGGAGATAGGAGTACTTACAGTTACTCTTACACACTTTCTGATTCAAAGGCTAATCATAATACCTCAGACACTACAGCAAATGATTCTAACGCTATCGGACATAGTTTTACCATAGGGCATGATTATGCATTTAATGAAATTATGTCATTTAGCTCAGGAACGGGTTATAGTATTTCAGAAAATAAACTTGGTGCAAACGATTATGAAACTTACGATGTGAACTTTAGAGTGAATTTAAATCTTCCATATGCTTACGTTTCTATTGGAGAGGCTTTTTCATTTAATGACTATTTTGAATTTGACCCAAGTAATAATTCTTCATTGGTTAGGTCAGATGTAGCAAATACTTTTGATATAATTTTGCTAAAACCTTTAGGCGATTTTCTGCCATTTATTGACCCAAATGGTCTAATTGATTTATCTTTTTCATACGACAGATCAGTTTCTGAAGCTAACATTATAAACTATGACTATGAGGCAGAATCTTTTGCTTTTGGAATTTCAAGATCTTTTAATCTAAGAAGGTAATATTCTCTAAAATTTACGTAAAAATACGAAAATATGCTTTTTAAGGGGTTTTTTGTAAAAATTAACTGGTTGAAAAACTCAAAGTGATTAAAAAAGAGGTTTTTTCATCAATGAAAATTGGTATAAAATCCACATATGAAAAAAATATTGTCCATAATTGTTGGCCTGATATTTACATTTACTGCTTTACAAGCTGAAGAAAAACTAACTATAGAGAAACAATTAGTTGGAATTGTAGGCGCGATTAGTGGAACAGTTAAAACTGAGACAAGAACATTAGAAGCAGGTGATAAAATTTATTTAAATGAGACAATTTATGCATCAGAAAACTCAGGTACTCAGATTTTATTATTAGATCAGTCAACTTTTACTATTGGATCGGAGTCAGAAGTTGTAATGGATACTTTTATATACGATCCCGAAACTAACGATGGAAAAATCGTTGCAAGTGTAAAACAAGGAAGTTTAAAGGTAATTTCAGGATTAATTAGTAAAAAAAATCCGGATAGTCTCACTGTAGAAGTTCCCGAGGGAACATTAGGATCAAGAGGAACAGAATTTCAAACAAACGTTTCTAAAGGCAAAACTGATACTTTATTAATTGGTCCAGGAAAAAATAATACATTAGGTTTGAGACCAGGTGCAGTACTTGTTGGAAATAACAAGGGTCAAACGTTATTAAACAAACCTTACAGCGTTGCTAGTATGACTAAAGGTAAAGCGCCTGGAAAGGCTAAGCAAATAACTAAAGCACAGCTCAAAAAATTTAATAAAAAAATGAAATCTCTTAAGGTAGCTAAAGCTTCAGGAGCATCAAAAGAGGAAAAGAAAGCAATTAGAAAACAAATTAAACAAGAATTAAAAGCACAAGGTTTTGAAAAAGAGGAAATAAGAACTTTAATTAAAGATAATCTCCAAAAAGATAAAGAAAAAAGAATTGTCTTATTAAATCCAGATACGCAAGATTCAAATGATTTAGAGATAGACCAGAGCATTAGTGATGCTGTTGAAGCACCAGAAGCAGAAGCAGCTAAGCCTGAAATAGATGGATCTGATCCAGAACCTAAAAAGAAAAAAGATAAAGCTAAAAACAAAAAAGATAAACTTCCGAAGGAGATGATAAGAATTAAAACACTAACTCGTGAAGACGGATCTACGGTAGAGATTAAACAAACAATAAATAGAAAAACAGGAAAATATAAACAAACTCAAACGGTAACTAAAGCGGATGGAACAGTTACTACAAAAGAAAAGAAAGGTAAATTTAAAAAGAAAACTCTTAATAAATTAAAAAAACAAGAGAAAGCTTCTTTAAATAAAAAACCTGAAAATAAAAAAGCGGAAAAGAAAAAGAAACCTGCTAAGAAAAAAGCTACAAAAGAAAAACCTAAAGCTAAGAAAAAAGCTACAAAAGAAAAACCTAAAGCTAAGAAAAAAGCTAAAAAAGAGAAACCAAAAGCTAAAAAGAAAGCACCAGCTAAGAAAAAAGCTAAACCGAAAGCAAAAGCAAAAGCTAAACCTAAAAAGAAAGCACCAAAAAAAGCAAAACCAAAAAAACCTAAAGCTAAAAAGAAAGCAAAACCAAAAAAACCTAAAAAAGCAAAACCAAAAAAACCTAAAGCTAAAAAGAAAGTTAAGAAAATAGTTAAGAAAAAGAAAAATAAGAAAAAAAAGAAGAGAAAAAAGAAATAATCTCTATAAATTCCTCTAAGATTTATTTACTTTAATAATAATAGATATACATTCTAAGTGTGAAGGCTTGGTTATTAAAATATGGAAATTATATAACATTCTTTATTTTATTATTTATTTTAATCTCCATAAAAATATCAAATCCAAGCTTTGTAAAATCAATTTCCTTTATTAGTTTTGACTTATATCAAAAAATATTTCCTTTAGAAAAAAATGAAACAGAGGTAGTTATAATTGATATTGACGAAAAAAGTCTTGGAAAATTTGGTCAATTTCCATGGAGCAGGTCTGTTTTTGCTAAAATTTTAGAAAATGTTAATGCAGTAAACCCAAAAGCAATTGGTTTTGATGTTTTTTTTTACTGAAAAAGACAAACAATCACCCGAAGAATTTTTAAAAGCTTATAATTTAATACCAACTGATGTTGGAGAAATTCAAAATCTTAAAGGCCATGACCAAATATTTAAAGAACAGTTAGAAAAATCAAAATCAGTTACTGCTGTTTTAGGAAGTACTGTTCCCTCCCATAGTAATTATGATAGAAAATCAAAAGCTAGGTTTCTTGCAAAAGGTGGTGACCCCAAAAAATTTACCTATTCGTATCCTTATTCAATTGGATCTTTAGAAATGTTAGAAAAAAGCGTCAAAGGACTTGGTTCAATATCTTTTCTTGATCAAACAGACGGAATAATAAGATCTTTACCGTTAATTGTTCAGTTCGAAAAAAAAATGTACCCAACAATGGGTCTTGAGATGGTAAGAGTTGCTGAAAAACAAAAGAATTTATATGTAGAAATGAATGAGGTTGGCATTAGCAAAATAAGCGCAAGACCACATAAAATTTTGTCTGATCCAAATGGAATAATCTGGATTAAATATAAAAAATCTCTAAAAAGCCAATACATTTCTGCTAGTTCAGTTTTTGATGGAAAGTTTGATGAAGCAAGATTTAAAGATAAATATGTATTGATAGGAGCTTCCGCACAGGGTTTATTTGATTTAGTTAAAACCCCTTTAGGAGTGACTATTCCAGGAGTAGAAGTTCATGCTAATGTTATTGAAAATATTTTAGATCAATCCTATTTAATAAGAAATCCAAATACCTATGTTTTTGAATTAATATTCTCAATATTAGTTGCTTTAATAACCTTCCTCCTATCTCAAAAGATTAAACCAAAATATAGTTTATCAGTATTTTTTGGAAGTCTGGTAGTGACAATAATTATTGGTTTTAGTTACTTTTTATTTAAATCCGAACTGGTTGATATAAGTTATCCAATTTTCATACTTACAATAACATTTCTAACTGGTTTGTACTTTAGATTTATAGAAGAAAATAAAATGGCACTTGCCAATCTTCAAAAAGAGGCAAAACTCCTTAAAGAAAGAGAACTCGCAGGAGGAGTTCAAAAAAGCCTTTTCCCCAATATTGAAAGATTTGAAAATTTCATTTATGCAAAAAATGTACCAGCAAGAGATGTCTCAGGCGATTATTATGATGTTGTAAAGGTAAGTTCTAATGAATATTTTTTTACACTTGCTGATGTTTCTGGAAAAGGGATAAAAGCAGGTATGTATATGGCAAAAGCTTCATCAATATTTAGAACTTTATCTAACCTTTCTTATCCACTTGAAAAAGTAGTCTTCGGGGTAAATAATGAACTTGTTGAAGCAAAGTTCAAAGGAATGTTTGTCACTGCAGTTTTTGGTAAATTTAATATTGAAACTGGTGAAGTAAATTTTGTAAATGCTGGTCATGAAAGTATAATGGTGTTCGATCGAGATAAAAAATTTGAATTCATTAAATCTGAGATGCCACCAATCGGCATTATTAAATACTTTACAGAGTCGATGGTAAAATCAAATAAAATTAATCTTAAAGATAAGACATTCGTTGTTTATACCGATGGAGTGACAGAAGGATATTTAAAGAATGGCCAAGAGCTTGGTGCAGAAGGGGTTCAAGAAATTGTAAAAGATCTTCAAAATATTACACCAAAAGTTATTGTAGATAGTATCGCTGAAAAACTTGATTGGGGAGCTGAAAAGTTAAGAGATGACATTACTTGCTTAGCTTTAAATTTAAATAATACTGAATTAATAAAGCCTGTTAAGAAAAAAAGACCAGAAAACAAAGAAGAAGTCAGTAAATAAATAAAACCCAAATTGGTTTATTAATATTTTTCTTTTGTTTTTTATCACATATAATAATAGAAATTCATTAAGGGAAACATGAAAAAAGTATTTGGAATAATATTTGCAGTTTTATTTTTAAACGGATGTGCGCAAACTACATCAATGATGGGGCCAACTTATACAATGGCAAAAACAGGAAGCGTTGTTCAAGCAGGTTCATCTGTTGCTACATCTTATGGAATTAAACAAGCATTAGGACAATCCCCAAGTGAATACATTACTTCATTAACTAAAAAAGAAACTAAAGTGAGAGAATGTAGAACTTTTCATTCATCGAGTTTAAGTGAAATATTTTTTGAAACTTTAGATGAAATAGATTGTTTAAGAGACCCTTTTAGTATTTTAAAATAAATTAATTACCTAAAATATTTTTTAACTCACCATTTTTCTCTAAGGCTCTCAACTCTTCGTATCCACCAATATGATTATCTTCAATAAAAATTTGCGGAACAGTTCTTCGGCCATTACTTTTTTTAATCATCTCTTCTCTAATTTTTAAATCAATTCCAATATCAACTTCTTTGAAAGATGCATTATTTCGTTTTAGAAGTCTTTTTGCTGCATCACAGAATGCACACATCGGACCAGTATACATAATAATATTTTTCATACTTTAGATATAACCATTATTAAATTTTTTTCTAGCTTTGATAATCATTTTTATTTATTTTAATTCTTATATTTTTTCTAAATGCTTCAAATTTCTTTCTGTGTTTAATACTTTTTGAATGGGCTCTTTTTCTCCATAAACGAAAAGATGAAGGCTTAAGAGATTTTCTCATAATTTTAATAACCTCATTTTCTGATTTTCCAGTTTTACTTTTGATTTCTTCGAATGTGATTCTGTCTGCCCAAGCTGCCCATATAACCCAATCTGGACTCCCTTGCTTAGGCTCTGGATTTTTAACTCTGGTTTGGGGTCTGTGACTTTTTTTCATAAATTTTTTAACTATTTTTAGTAAATCATTAATGAAATTTTTATAACATGTGTTATATTCACTATAGATAGTCCTATCTAGCCATCTTTAGCTCCCGGTTTTTTAGGGCTATCCACAACTCAGAATATATAAATTTCCATTTTTTTACCAATTAGATAATTTTGGTGTAATAATATTAATGTCTATTTTTTATGAAATTAGGTTTTTTAGGAACAGGAAATATCACTTCAGATGTAATAAGTGGAATTTGTAAATCCAGTTTAAAATTTAAACAAATAGTAATTTCACCTAGAAATAGAATTAAGGCTAATAAACTAAGAAAGAAATTTAGAAAAGTTTACATAGCTAAAAATAACCAAGAAGTTTTAAACAAATCTGATTGGGTTTTTATAGGTCTACTACCAAAAGTTGCTGAGAAAATTTTACCAGAGTTGGAGTTTAAAAAAAATCATACAGTAGTTAGTTTTGTTGCAACTCTTGATTTTTCAACTTTAAAAAAAATTATAAATAATAAAAAAACTTTAGTAAGGGCAATACCTATGCCTCCTATATCTCTCGGATTAGGTCCGGTAGTAATGTATCCACCTAATAAAAAAGTTAAAATTTTTTTTAATAAAGTTGGAAAAAGTATTGAAATAAAAAATGAAAAACAATCTAATAATTTTTGGGCTATTTCAGGAACAATGGCAACATTTTACGAAACTTTAAAAGTTTTATCTGATTGGTTGGTAAAAAAGAAAGTAAATAGGACAAAATCTCAGGAATATATTACTTCGCTTTATTTTGCCTTAGCAGGATTAGCATTAGAAAATTCACGTAAAAGTTTAAAGAAATTTGTTGCAGATTCTCAAACACCGGGAGGTTTAAATTGGCAAGGTGTGAATTATTTAAGAAAATCTGGTTATTACAAGTCATTTGAAAATTCTCTAAATAATTTATTAAAAAGATTAAATAAATCTTAATCTATGCAGCAAAATTCAAACATTTTGCAAGTCAACAGTCTTTCAAAATACTTTGGAGGCTTGGCCGCTGTATCGAATTGCAATCTAAATATAAAAAAAGGCTCTATCACAGGAATTATTGGACCAAATGGTTCAGGAAAAACAACTTTATTTAACTTAATCTCTGGCAATCTTAAACCAAACCAAGGAAAAGTATTATTCAATAATCGTGATATTACAGGAACACCACCTTATGAACTTTTTTCAAAAGGTATTTTAAGAACATTTCAAATTGCTCATGAATTTACAAATCTAACAGTATTAGAAAATTTAATGATGGTACCAGGAAATCAATTTGGTGAAAAGTTAACTAATGTTTTTTTAAATTCAAAAGTAATAAAAAAACAAGAAGAAGAGATTAAAAATAAAGCATTAAGTGTTACAGAGTTTTTAAATTTGAAACATTTAGCAAATGAACTAGCTGGCAATTTATCGGGCGGTCAAAAAAAACTTTTAGAGCTTGGCAGAACGATGATGGTTGAGGCCAGTTTAGTTTTGTTAGATGAAGTTGGTGCAGGTGTAAATAGGACATTATTAAAAGATTTAGGAAGTGCAATTCTTAGATTAAATAAAGAAAGAGGTTACACTTTTTGCATGATCGAGCATGATATGGATTTTATAAGCAGAATGTGTGATCCGGTTATAGTGATGTCCGAAGGTTCAGTCTTATTTGAAGGTACCTCTCAAGAAGTAAAAAAAAATGAAAAAGTAATTGATAGTTATCTAGGTAGAGGAAAAAAATAAATGGCATTTTTTGAGGGAAGTAAAATGACAGCAGGTTACGGAGATGGTCCTAATATAATAAATTCTTGTACAATTAAAGTTGATAGAGGAGAGATTGTTGCCATACTTGGACCGAACGGTGCGGGCAAATCTACGGCTATGAAAACTTTGTTGGGTCTACTTAATCTTAAATCTGGTAAAGTTTTAATTGACGGAAACGATATAACAAATTTATCTCCACAAGATAGAGTTAAAAAAGGAATATCATTCGTACCCCAAAGTAGAAATGTGTTTGCAGAACTAACAGTTAAAGAAAATCTAGAGATTGGTGCATTCTTAAGATCAGATAATATAGAAAAAATACTTAACGAAATTTATGATTTATTTCCAATTCTTAGTGAAAAACAATCTCAAATAGTTGGTGAGTTATCGGGAGGGCAAAGACAACAAGTTGCATTGGGACGTGCCTTAATGATCAAACCTTCTGTTTTAATGCTTGATGAACCGACAGCTGGCGTTTCACCCATTGTGATGGATGAATTATTTGAGCACATAATAAAAGTTAAAAAAACAAATGTTGCTATAATAATGGTAGAACAAAATGCAAAACAGGCTCTAAGTGTTTCTGATAGAGGCTATGTATTAGTGACAGGTGAAAATAAATTTGAGGGATCAGGCAAAGATCTTCTAAATGACCCAGAAGTTAGAAGATCCTTTTTAGGAGCTTAAATGGAATTTATAAACGCAATAATATTACTTTTAAACTATACAATTATACCAGCTCTTACTTATGGATCTCAACTTGCTTTAGGAGCAATATTCGTAACTTTAGTTTACGGTATTTTAAGATTTGCAAACTTTGCAACTGGAGACATGATGTCATTTGGTACAATGATTGCAGTATTATTAACTTTTTATTTTCAATCTTTAGGTATTAGTTTTGGTTTTTTGCCGACTGCTTTATTAACAATACCTTTTGCAATAATAGGCATGATTTTTTACATGCTATTTATTGATAAGTTTGTTTTCAGTTATTATCGAATTAAAAAAAGTCCACCAGTTCAATTAGCAATGGTAAGTGTGGGTGTAATGTTTGTTACACAAGCAATAATTAGAATAATAATTGGTCCATTTGATAGAAGATTTTTTGATGGTGAAAAATTTATCTTAAAGGCTACAGAATTTAAAGAAATGACAGGACTTAATGAAGGTTTAACAATCAAATCAACACAAGCAATAACTATTCTGGTTACTATAGTTTTAGTATCAATAATGTTTTGGTTTTTAAATAGAACTAAAACAGGAACAAGTATGAGGGCATATTCTGACAATGAAGATTTAGCTTTATTATCAGGAATTGATCCTAAAAGAGTTGTTTTAATTACATGGATTATTGCTGGTGTATTAGCAACTATTGGAGGAGTACTTTATGGTTTGGATAAAAGTTATAGACCTTTTGTTTATTTCAATAATATGCTTCCAATTTTTGCAGCAGCAATTGTTGGTGGCATAGGAAATCCGTTTGGTGCTTTTCTTGGAGGTTATGTAATTGCTTTTGCAGAAATATTAGTTACTTACGCTTATAAAAAATTCTTTACCTATATATTGCCTGACTTTTTAGAACCAGACTCTTTAATACAATTATTATCAACAGATTATAAATTTGCAGTATCATTTTCTATTTTAGTAATTGTATTACTGTTTAGACCATCTGGTATATTCAAGGGGAAAACTTTATGAAGCAATATAAAAATATAATTGCTGCTTACGCAATAATGATACTATTAATTATTTCTGTAGGAGTTTTACAATCATGGTCAATTGCTTTAACAATTTTAAATTATTGTTTGATATCTGCTGTTATGACAATTGGTGCAAATATCCAATGGGGTTATGCTGGATTAATAAATTTTGGAATTATGGGCTACACAGCTTTAGGAGGTTTAGCTGCAGTTTTAGTAAATACACCACCAGTTAAAGAAGCCTGGAAAGCTGGGGGAATGGAAATGATAATTTCTCTAATTTTAATTATATTGGGCGTTTATTTAATACAGTTTATTTTAAGGAAACTTGTAAAGTCAAAAAAAAGAAATTATTTAATTGCATTAATAATTATTATTGGATTTTTAGTTGTAAGATATATATCTGGACCAGCGATTGAAAATATAGAAGCAGTAGATCCTGCTAAAACAGGATTTCTTGGTGGATTAGGTTTACCCATAATTTTTTCTTGGATAGTTGGAGGTTTATTTGCAGCAGGAATTGCTTTTGTCGTTGGAAAAATTGCACTTGGTTTAAGAGCAGACTATTTAGCAATAGCAACCTTACTTATAGCAGAAATAATAGTTTCTGTAATTAAACATGAAGACTGGTTGTCAAGAGGTGTTAAGAATGTAATAGGTTTGAAACGGCCGGTTCCATACGAAGTTGATCTACAAAACACAAGTTGGTTTATAAATTTAGTTGAAAAATTTCACTCAAAGAAATTACAATTAATTTCATCTATGTCTGAAAAACAAGATATTTTAAACCAACTAGTTATTGATGCATCTTCTGTATATGTGAAATTGTGTCTTGCAGGATTATTTTTAACCGTTGTAATCATTTTATTAATTCTAACCCAAAAAGCTTTGTATTCTCCATGGGGAAGAAAAATGAGAGCAATTAGAGATAATGAAGTTGCAGCAAATGCTATGGGAAAAAATGTAGTTAAAGAGCATTTATTAATTTTTATATTAGGTTCCGCAATAGTCGGGATCGCAGGTGCAATGATGGTAACAAATGATGGTTTGTTTACACCTGGAAGCTACAGACCAATGAGATACACATTTGTAATATGGGTGATGGTTATTGTTGGTGGTACCGGAAATAATTTTGGAGCAATACTAGGGGGATTTGTTGTTTGGTTTTTATGGGTGGAGGCAGCTCCAATAGCTTTATTTTTTATAAATTTTTTTACATCACATTTGGAGGAAACTAACCCATTTAAGACACATTTAATTGAAAGTGCTGCATATTTCAGGTTTTTATTAGTTGGAGTTGGACTATTGATAATAATGAGATATCGTCCAAAGGGTTTAATACCAGAGAAAATAAATATTAAAAAAATATGAAATATATTTTATTAGGAGCAGCCTTAGCTTTTGCGATGTATTTATCTGATAAATACATTTTTTAATGAATAAAAATCTTTTATTATTAGCTTTAAGTCAAATTTTTAGTTTTACTGCTGCCCCAGTAACAGTTTTTTTAAGTGGGATTATTGGATCTCAAATAAGTCCAATAAAATCATTATCTACTTTACCAATGTCAATTTCTGTCGTTGGCATAGCCATTGGAGCAATTGTAGCAACAAAAGTAATGAGTTTAGTGGGAAGAAAATATGGTTTTATACTAGCATCAATAGGTAATGCACTAATCTCAATTTTAGCTGCATATTCAGTATTAGATCAAAATTTTGTTTTATTTTGTTTTGCAAACTTTTTTTTGGGCGTAGGTATGGCTTTTACTCACCAATACCGATTTGCTGCAGCTGAAAGTGTAGAAAAAAATATGGCCCCGAAAGCTATTTCAATAATACTATTTGGAGGAATAATCTCAGCTTTTCTTGGACCAAGTTTAGCAAACTATGCAAAAGATTTATTAAGTGAGCATTTATATGTAGGATCTTATTTAGTTTTAGCAGCATTAACTTTTATACCATCAATTCTCTTTTCATTTTATGAAAATGATACAGTAGTGAAAAAAAATATAAAATATTCTGGGAGAAGTTATCTAGAATTAATTTCACAACCAAGATTTATTCAAGCGATTACAGCATCAGCTTTTGGATATGCAATAATGACATTTCTAATGACAGCAACGCCAATAAGTATGCATGTTATGGAAAAAATGAGTTTGAGTAAAACAGGTATAGTTATTCAATTTCATGTAGCCGCAATGTTCTTGCCATCTCTCATCACAGGTCATCTAATAAAAAAAATAGGTCATAGCAATGTAATCTATGCTGGTTTATTTCTTTATGGTGTCACATTATTTATGAGTACTTTTGATCAAAGTTTTTATAATTATATGATTGCACTTATTTTTTTAGGTTTGGGCTGGAACTTTTTATTTATAGCTGGGACAAGTTTACTTGTGCTTACATATAATGAAAATGAAAAATACAAAGCACAAGGCTTAAATGATTTTATTGTTTATTCCGTGCATGCTTTAGGAAGTTTATCAGCGGGAATATTTATATCCTTATCTAGTTGGAAAATAATGAACTTAATATGTATCCCATTTATAATATTAATAATACTGGCAAGTGTTAGAGCAGATATTGTAGATAAAAAAAACCCTAGCGTCGTAAAACGCTAGGGTTTTTAAATTAAAAATTATCTTTGTTTTTTTGTTTTAAATTTACCACCTTTAATTTCCTTCTCTAAAAAAGAACCAAAAGCTTCACCGACATCAGTAAATTCTACTCCTGTTGCTCCTTCATAATTTACAGCTTTTCCACTTGCTAATAAATCAAGAGCTTTTTTAAGTTGGCCAGGATAAATTTTTGTCCCAGGTGCATTCGCAACAGACATTACATTCTTTTGTACTGTATTTCTGTCAGCTTTTCCTCCTGCTTGCATAGCAAGAGTAATTAATGCAGCGGCATCGTAAGATTCACCTGTATATGGTCCAGATGAGTCTATACCAGCAGACTTAGCTACCTTAGAAAATACACCAGCACCTTTACCAGTTGATCCAGGGATAGATCCAAAAGATTTGTTTAAATCTTTACCAAAAGAGTCTGTAAGAGAATCTCCTATCATACCGTCTGATAAAATAAATTTATCAAATGCTCCAGAATCTAAAGATCCTTGTATAATACCTTTTCCACCTTGGTCTAAGTATCCAATAACTGCAACAGCATCTCCACCTGCTGAAGCTAATGTTGCTACTTCAGATGAGTAATCTGCTTTACCATCTTCATGAGCCGCAACAGTTGTTACTTTAATACCATGTGCTTTAACTGCAGCAGAGTAAACATCTGCTAGACCTTTTCCATAGTCGTTATTCGTATATGTTATTGCAACACTTTTAACGCCTCTATCTTTCGTAATATCTGCAAGAATTTGACCACCTCTTGCATCAGACGGTGCTGTCCTAAAAAAATACCCTCTATCATTAATATCCGTTAAACCTGGTGATGTTGCTGATGGTGAAATCATTACAACACCGTTAGGTACTGCAACTTTTTCTGCAATTGCACCAGTAACCCCAGAACAGTCTGCACCCATGATAGCAACAACGCCTCCAGAAACTAATCCTTCAGCTGCAGTAACAGCTGCCGCCGAGTCTACACATGTAGAATCCGCTCTTGTCACCGAAATTTTTTTACCACCTAGCAATGATCCCGAGTCAGATGCTTCTTTAAAGGCAAGTTCTGCTGACGCCGCCATCGCTGGAGTAAGTGATTCAATTGGACCTGTGAAACCTAAAATAATACCCATTTTAATTCCATGTCCGTCCGCATAAGAATTTGTAATCATTGAAGATACAAATAAAAATACGGCAATTATTAATTTTCTCATTTTCCCTCTAAGTTGTTTGCATTTATAAAAGAGTAATTTAAGGACGATTAAATTTATTTTTCAAGATTAAAATTATTTAATTTTATGACTGAAAAATACCATTATTTTATACAAAAGAACCATTTTTGAAAAAGAAGCACTAGTAAATCCTGAAATTATAGAGGAGTATACAAAGATTAAAGAATTATATGAACTTTAAAAAAATTGATCCAAAATTTATTAAAAAAACAAATCCAAGAATTGGTCTTATAGCCTTAGCCTCAGATTTTGTAATTGAAAAAGATTTTACAACTGTAATTAAAGAAAAAAATATAGATTTTTTTGTTAATCGAATTAAATCTTATGACCCTTTGACAAGAGAAAATTTGATAAAAATGTCAGAGGAGATAACAAGCGTTACAAATGAAATTTTACCGAATGAAAAAATCGATTGTGTTGTTTATGGTTGTACTTCTGGAACAATAGCTAGTGGTTTTAGCTCAATTGAAAGAAAGATCAAAAATGCAAAACCTCTATCTAAAGTAACAACTCCAAGCTCAGCTGCGATATCTGCATTAAAAAAATTAAATATTAAAAAAATATCTATTTTTACCCCTTACCCAAAAAAGTTAAACGATGAAGTTGTTTCATTTTTTAAGAATGAGAAATTTGCTGTAACAGCAAATGCTTATTTGGATATCGAGTCAGACAGCGATATTTGGAAAGTTGATCCAGATTTTTTATATGAAGTATTAATTAATATGGATCATGCTGCAGCTGATGCAGTCTTTATTTCTTGTACCGCCCTACCTGTACTACAAATAATCAAAAAACTTGAAACAAATCTCAATAAATTTGTTCTTTCTAGTAACCAGGTTTTAATTTGGGATACTTTAGAAAAAATTGGACAAAATAATTCTATAACAGGGTTTGGTAAATTATTTACATCAAATTAATATGCTTTTCTCGAAAAAAGAATATCAGGATAGATTAAAAAAAACACAGCATTCCATGCAAGAGAAAGGACTAGAACTGTTAATTTCTCAAGATACCAACAATATAAATTATCTTACTGGTTATGATGCATGGTCTTTTTATTATGCTCAGTGTGTTATTGTCCACGTTAACTTAGAGGAACCATTATGTTTTGTAAGAGCTCAAGATGCTGGTGGTGCGTATATCAAAACTTATTTAAAAGAGGAAAATATCATAGTTTATGATGAAAAGTATATTCATACTTGGCCAATGCATCCTTATGATTCTTTAGTTAGTTTAATTAAAGATAGAAAATGGGATAAACTTAATATTGGCGTTGAAATGGATAGCCATTATTTCACAGCATACAGTTATGAAAAATTAAAAAAGGGATTACCAAATGCAAATATTACAGACTCTGAGAGATTAATTAATTGGGTAAGATTTTTAAAGTCAGAAGCAGAAATAAATCTTATGAAAGGAGCAGCAAAAATTTCAGAAAATGCAATGAAAGTTGCAATGGAAAGTATAAATCCTGGGGTAAGACAGTGCGATGCAGTTGCAGAAATACAAAGAGCTCTTTTTAGAGGAACACCAGAAGTTGGAGGTGAATATGCAAGCATTGCAGTTTTACTTCCTACTGGAAAAGGTACATCAGCATCACATTTAACAGCAACAGATGAAAAATTCGTTAGCGGTGAGGCAACCGTAGTTGAATTATCTGGTGTTAACAAAAGATATCACTGTCCAATGGCAAGAACATTACATCTTGGCAAACCAGAGCAAAAAAAAATAGATGCAATGAAAGCAACTAATGAAGCTTTAAACGAAGGAATATCTGCAGCAAAACCAGGTAACACAGCAGATGATGTTGCTCAAAAATTTTGGGGTATTCTAGATAAATATAATATTAAAAAAGAGTCTAGAACAGGATATTCAATTGGAATTGGATACCCACCTGATTGGGGTGAACATACTTTAAATATTTCTAAAGGTGATAAAACTATATTAAAACCAAATGCATGTTTTCATATGATTGCGGTAATGCAATTTGGAGATTGGGGAGTTGAGGCATCTGAGTCAGTAAGAATAACAGATAAAGGAAGTGAGTTATTTTGCAATTTCCCCAAAGATTTACATATAAAATAACTTGAAAAACCATCACACAAATGTTTTAAACCATTCTTATGTCCAAAAATTCTGAATTTGTAAAATTCGATAAAGTTGACAAAAGTTATGATGGTAAAGTTTTGGTTGTTAAAGACCTTAATTTAGATATTTCAGAAGGCGAGTTTATCACAATGCTTGGACCCTCTGGTTCTGGTAAGACGACTTGTTTAATGATGCTAGCTGGTTTTGAAACTCCAACAAATGGTGAAATTTATTTAGACTCGAACCCTATTTCAAATATTCCACCTCACAAAAGAGGAATAGGAATGGTTTTTCAAAATTATGCTTTATTTCCACACATGACAGTTTATGAAAACTTGGCCTTTCCTCTTAAAGTAAGAAAAATTGCTAAAGATGAAATTGATAAAAAAGTTGATAAAGCATTGTCAATGGTTTCTCTAACAGGTTTTGAAAATAGAATGCCAGGACAATTATCTGGTGGACAGCAACAAAGAGTTGCAGTTGCTCGAGCATTAGTTTTTGATCCTGCAGTTGTTTTAATGGATGAGCCACTTGGAGCTTTAGATAAAAACTTAAGAGAAAGTATGCAATACGAAATAAAACATATTCATGAAAGTATCGGCGTTACAGTAGTGTATGTCACTCATGATCAAGGTGAAGCTTTAACTATGTCTAATAGAATTGCTGTATTTAATGATGGAAAAGTTCAACAATTATCATCGCCTGATAAATTGTATGAAGAACCAGTAAATTCTTTTGTAGCGGAATTCATTGGAGAAAATAATACATTTCAAGGAGAAGTTTCGGACATTTCAAATGGAAAGTGTAAAGTAAAATTAAAAGAAGGTGAAATAGTAGCAAATCCAATTAATGTTAAATCTAAAGGTGATAAAACTACCGTTTCCATAAGACCTGAAAGAGCTTTAATTAATCCAGCAAAAAAATTGGACAATAATTATAAAGGTAAAATTGAAGAAGTTATTTACCACGGTGACCATACTAGAGTGAGATTAAATGTACTTGGAAATTCAGAATTTATTTTAAAAGTCCCAAACAGCTCACAAAATTTGGACATCAAACTTGGCAATATTATAGATATTAGCTGGAACTCTGCTGATGCTAGAGCTTTAGACCCAAAATAAACTAGTTTAGAATTATTCTCATTATAATTTGCTTTAATTCACTCAATTTAAAGTAAATACAAGGTTGACTCCGTTTTTTTTACTTGTTGTAATTATGTTTTTAAAAAAACGTTTAAACGGAGGATAAATGAAAAAATTAAGTAAATTATTACTTACCCTTTCTTTTGCTCTTTCAATAACTTCATCAGCATTTGCAGTTACAGTTGCATCTTGGGGTGGAGCTTATACAGAGTCTCAAAAGTTAGGATATGGTGATCCTACTGCTAAAAAACTTGGTGTTGATATTAACTGGGTTGATTATTCAGGTGGATTATCTGAAATTAAGGCACAGAAAGAAGCAGGCGCAATTGTATGGGATATCATTGACGTATTTGCAATGGATACTATCACTGGATGTGACGAAGGTTTATTTGTTGAATTTGATTTTGACAAAGATTTTCCAGCAGCTCCAGATGGAACTCCTGCAAGTCAAGATTTCTTTACAAGCATGCCATCAAAATGTGCAGTAGGAAATATTTTATATTCTTGGAACTACGCTTATAATACTAAAAATGTAAAAGGTACTCCAAAAACTATAAAAGATTTTTTTAACACAAAAAAATTTCCTGGAAAAAGAGCTATCTATAAAAGCGCTTTAACAAATTTAGAAATCGCTTTAGCAGCAGATGGAATTAAACCAGGAAAAGGTGGTGCTAAAATCTACAAAGCTCTTGAAACAGAAAAAGGCGTTAACAGAGCAATGGATAAAATCAAAAAACTTTGTACAGATCCAAAAGGTGGATGTGTATTTTGGTCAGCAGGTGCTCAACCGCCAGAATTATTAATGAGCGGTGAAGTTGTTATGGCAACTGGTTGGAATGGTAGATTCTTCAACGCAACAGTTGGAGAAGGTGCTCCAATTAAACAAGTATGGGATGGTCAAGGTCTTGACTATGAATATTTTGTACTTGTTAAAGGTGGTCCAGATGAAGCGAATGCAAAAAAAGCTTTAGCTGAAATGACAAGTACTGAAGGTTTAGCGGGAAGTGCTAAGTATATTGCCTATGCTCCTTGGAGAAAATCTTCAATCGATGTAATGGCTAAAGGTGAGCCGTGGTATAAAGATGGTAAAACTAACATGGTACCTCACATGCCTACAGCTCCTGAGAACACTAAAAATTATTTCCTAGTAGATCCAATTTTCTGGGCAGACAATGGCACAGAGCTTGGTGAAAAATGGGAAGCAATGAAAGCTGGTCTATAATTTTAAGTTTTAAAGATTAAAATTATATATTATATTTAGGGCGGTTATTTAATAACCGCCCTTTTTATTTATGAGCAGCGAAACAAACAAAATTTTAACAACTGATGGAATTCCTTTAGAGGAAAGCCTTAAAAAAGCAGAAAAAAAAAATAAAATAAAAGCTTTTTTGTTGGTGGCTCCTTTATTACTTTTTTTAATAATCACATATGTTTTTCCAATTGGAGATATGCTTTTTAGAAGTGTAGACGACCGAATGGTGACTAATATGCTACCTAAAACTTTCAAGGCAATGGAAAAATGGGACGGGAAAGAATTACCAGACGAGAAAGTTTTTGAAGCATTCTATTTTGATTATAAAAAATTAGTTGAGGAAAAAACTTTTGGAAAATTAGCTACACAGCTTAATTATGAGAAAAATGGCTTTAAAAGTATTCTTAAAAAATTAAAAAGAAAAATGAAAAAATTTGAAGAGGGAAATTATAAAGAACAAATAATGGGAGTACACAAGAGATGGGCAAACGTTGAATATTGGAGAGCTCTTAAAAGAAGAACTCCAGCATACACTTACTCTAAATATTTAAAAGGAGTTGACATGTATGAAAATGAAGATGGTAAAATTGTTCAGGTTCCTGAAGACAGAAGGGTACATAAAATATTATGGGTTAGGACTATCGAGGTAGCTTTTTTTGTAACAGTATTATGTTTTTTAATGGCTTACCCGATTGCACATTTGCTCGCAACTCTGCCAATGAAATATAGCAATTTATTAATGATTTGTGTACTTCTTCCATTTTGGACTTCTTTACTTGTTAGAACCGCAAGCTGGATGATTTTGTTGCAGCAACAAGGAATTGTAAATGATTTTTTTGTATGGATAGGTTTAGTCAGTGACGATAATAGACCAGAAATGATGTACAATAAAACAGGAACCTACGTTGCCATGACTCAAATACTTTTACCATTTATGGTTCTTCCTTTGTATAGCGTTATGAAAACTATATCTCCTAGCTTAATGAGAGCAGGAAAATCATTAGGTGGCACACCATTCGTCGCTTTTTGGAAAGTTTATTTTCCTTTAACAATACCTGGAATAGGAGCTGGCTGCTTATTGGTTTTTATATTGGCAATTGGTTATTATATTACACCGGCATTAGTTGGGGGTGCATCAGGAACATTGATAAGTAATCAGATTGCCTACCATATGAAAAGTACTCTTGACTGGAGCTTTGCTTCTGCAATGGGATTAATGTTGTTAACCGGAGTGCTAGTAATCTATTGGATTTATAACAAACTTGTAGGAGTTGATAATATTAAATTAGGATAAATTATGGCTTTACCAAAATATACAGAACCACATTATAGAATTTGGCATTATTTTTATTTGACCATTTGTACATTTGTATTTTTCTTTTTAATAGCACCTTTATTTGTTATTTTTCCATTATCGTTCAATGCAGAAGAATTTTTAGTTTTTTCTGACGGCATGAAAAGACTTGATCCTGACGCATTCTCATTAAGATGGTATCAGGATATGGTCTACGGCACTAAAAATCCTTGGGGACTTGCAGCAAAGAATAGTTTTATCATTGCTATATTTGCAACATTGGGATCTGTATTATTAGGAACTGTAGCAGCATTAGGATTAAGTAGCAGGCATATGCCTTATAAAGGAATTATTATGGCAACTTTAATTTCTCCAATGATTGTTCCACTAATTATTTCAGGGGTTGCAATTTTCTTTTTTATGGCAAAAGTAGGATTAGCAGCTACTCATACTGGAATTATTCTAGCTCATATAGTTTTAGGAACCCCATTTGTAGTTATCACCGTTACAGCAACATTATCCGGCTTTGACCATAGTGTGACAAGAGCAGCATCTAGTCTTGGAAGTGATCCAGTAAATACTTTTATGAAAATAACATTACCACTTATATTACCTGGTGTAATATCTGGTGGATTATTTGCATTCGTTACATCTTTCGATGAAGTTGTTGTAGTTTTATTCCTGGCTGGACTTGATAATACAACAATACCAATTCAGATGTGGACAGGGTTAAGAGAACAGCTAAGCCCTACTATTCTTGCAGTTGCTACTTGTTTAATTGTTTTATCAACTCTTATTTTAGTTACAGCAGAACTTTTAAGACGAAGATCTGAAAGAATTAGAGGAATAAACAGATAATATTAATCAACTGTTTCAATTATAGTAGCAATACCCATTCCAAGTCCAATACATTGAGTTGAAAGAGCATATTTTTTATTTTCTCTTCGTAATAAATTTGCAACTTTACCAGTTATTCTTGCTCCTGTTGCTCCAAGAGGATGTCCTAAAGCTAAAGCTCCTCCATCAATATTTACTTTTTTCTGATCTATTCCTAAATCTTTAATGCAAGCCAAAGATTGCGAAGCAAAAGCTTCATTCAGTTCAAATATATCAATCTGATCAATAGATAAATTTGCTCGCTTTAAAGCTTTTTTTGTAGCTCCTATTGGTCCAAGTCCCATATAATCAGGGTCACATCCATCAACTGCTGTAGAAATTATTCGACCTAAAATATCAAGATTATTATCTTTTGCGTAATTTTCTTCACAAATTATTGTTGCCGCTGCTCCATCTGTTAATGGTGATGAAGTAGCAGCAGTAACTGTTCCATTCGGATCAAACGCAAGCTTAAGTTGATCCAATTTTTCTTGTGTCGTGCCCGGTCTGATATTTCCATCAGTTTTACATTCACCAATGGCGACTATTTCCTCATTAAATTTTCCATCTTTTTGTGCCTGAGCAGCTTTTTCATGACTTGATATAGCGAATTCTTGTTGTTCTTTTCTTAAGATACTAAATTTTTTGGCTACATTCTCTGCTGTTGTACCCATAGTGAAATATACATGTGGGTTTTCTTTTTCAGTAAATGGATATGGAACTGGATCAAATCCAGTGTTTACTCTAGACATGCTTTCAACTCCTCCACAAATAAAAACTTTACCTGATCCCATTGCAATTTTACCAGCAGCTATATGTATAGCTTCCATAGATGAACCGCACCATCTATCCACTGTCATTCCAGATGTTTTAATGTTCATATCTGCAAGGAAAGTAACTAATTTACCAATGTTAAAACACTGTTCACCAACCTGAAAAGCACAACCAATAACAATATCTTCAACATCATCTTTATTAATTTTTGATACAGCAACTAAGTTTTTTATAACCTCTGCTAATAAATTTACGGGTTTTACGTCAATCAAAGCGCCTTTTCTTGCCATTGTGAAAGGTGAACGCGCGTATCCGGCAATTACAGGTTTAAACATACTTTATATATATATATTTATTTCGGAAATGGTAAAGTGGTAATAGTACCTTTAACCAACTTACCATCTGAAGTTTCTACTATTATTTTCTCATTTTCATTCCAGTAACCTTTTGAAATCATTGAAAGGCCTATATTTTTTTTATATTTTGGTGAAAATATTCCTGACGTTATACGCCCAATAATTTTTTTATTTTGAGAAAGAACTGGTAAAAGCTTACCATTTGGTTTGTATGGTTTGCCACCAAACATTACACCCCGCATTTTTTGTTTTAAACCTTTTTTTTTTATTTCTTCTAAAGCTTTTTTTCCAATAAAATCATGAGATGAGGATTTACAATACTTATCCAAATTACACTCAAAAGGATTATTATCTTTTGTAAAATCATTTCCATAAGACATTAAACCTCCTTCAATTCTATCAATTAGATTTGGGCATCCAGGAGAAATATTAAATTTTTTTCCTGCTTTCCAAATTGTATCCCAAAGTTTTTCACCTATATCCGCACTGTCAAAATATTTTTCAAAACCTTTAAAATAAATTTCAAAACCATCTTGTTTGCTATAACCTGATCTTGCAATAATTTGCTTTGTCCCCATAAAATCAAATACTCTAAAATTGAAAAATTTAATTTTTCTTATTGATTCTCCAAAAATAGACACAAGCAATTCTTCTGATTTAGGACCTTGAACAGCAAGAGGATAAACATCAGGTTCTTTTATTTGCACATCTAGATTAGATCCTATTGCAATACCATTCGCCCAAAGCAAAATATCCGAGTCTGCAATAGATATCCAAAACATGTCATCATCTAATTTTAATAAAACAGGATCGTTAATCATCCCACCATGTTCATTTAGTATTGGAATGTAAAAACATTTTCCAGTCTCCATATTTTTTAGTGGTCTTGGTGTTAATTTTTGAATAAGCTTAAAGGCATCTTTACCAGTTATTTGAACCTGTCTCTGACATGAAACATCCCACAATTGCACATGTTTATTAAGATGCCAATAATCTTCTTCTACAGTTTTTCTAAAGCCTTTTGGCAAAAGCATATGGTTTACAACTGTAAAATCAGATACGCCTAACTTTTCAACTTTATTTGTAAAAGGCGTACGTCTTATCCGTCTTGACATATTTAGCTTAATATTTTGTGACTTTTTTACTGTAGCTTTTCTCATTCGATTACTTTGACCACCAGACAGAATATCCATTAGGTGCAATTATAACTGGTATATGGTATTTTTTTTTTGGGTTTTTCATATTAAACTTGATTACAATGTCTGAAACATTAGTTTTTTTTTTGTAATATTTTTTCAAATTAAAAATAAGTTCGTATTTTAATAAACAATCCTTTTTTGATAGGGAAAATTCTTTATACACTCTACCATTTTTATCTGTTTTAGATTGATAGATTTTATTTCTTTTACCATTTTTTTTTATCTGATTAATAATTACTCTAACTCCTGAAGCGTGGGAACCATCTGTTGAACTCAACAAGTGTGATGATACTATTGCCATTAGTTACTCAATTGATGCTTTATCTCTTTTATTACTTACGGCAGCCACAATAGGGCTAATAACCCCTTTAGCTTTAACATTCACACATGCAGTTTTTCCGCTTGCTAAAGCTCTTTTGAGTGCAGGCGCCAACTCTTCTCTTTTTAGAACAAGTTCTCCATGACCTCCAAATCCTTCAAAAATTTTATGAAAAGGAATATCTCTAAAATCTGTCGCAAAATGTTTGCCACTTTCAAACAACCTTTCTTGTTGTTGAGAAATACAATCTAATCCTCCATTGTTATCTATTACAACTACTATAGGTTTATTTTCTTGAAATGCTGCCTCAATCGATAGGCCTCCTGATAGAAAAGCTCCATCACCACTAATTAAAACTACATTTGACTTAGGGTTTAGATTCTTTGCTGATAGTGCAAATGGAACGCCTACGCCTAGCATACTAAATGTTCCAGGGTGAAGTATACCTCCAAGCTTTTTCCCTTTATGGCCTGCAATATTAATTGCTATTTCAGACCAAAAATGTGTGTTTCCACCATCAATTACTAACCAGTCTTTATCTTTCATTTCTTCCTGCACATCCAAAGCTAATTGTAGTGGGTGGATCTTTCCGCCATTCTTTTTTGCCTCAGCAGTTTCTATCTCAAGATCTTTTAAAGATTTATCAATCCATTTCTTTTTTTCTGATAAATTTTGTTCAATCCATTTTTTATCTAAATTCCATTTATTATTTAATTTTAATTTATTTAAAGTATCTAAAAACACTCCAGGGTCACACAACATATTAATATCTGCCGCTCTATTTAATTCAATTTCCTCGTGAGATCCATTTATACAAATAAGTTTTGTGGATTTTGGAAATAGCGGGGGATTTCCAAAATTCATTTGGTTGTCAAGTCTTGTTCCAACCATCAAAATTAAATCAGACTCATCAAAAGCAAATTTTGAGGGAGGGTACTGATGTATATCCGCGAGCCCCATATAAGATTTTGCTTCTTCTCCCAAAAGCTTTTGATGATATGGAACATTAAAAATTGGTATATTTAAATTTTGACCTGCGGCCTCTAATTTTTTTTCAGAACCAGACCACCAAACTCCATGACCACCAATTATCATGGGTTTTTTTGCATTTGACGCTAATTCCAGTACCTCACTCATTTGATTTGGATCTGGCCAAGCAATATTTTTTAATTTCTTTGATTGTGAAAAAGGTCTTTCGTCCAATCCTGCATTTTCATGAAATGAAGAAAACATAATATCTACAGGTACACTTAAATGAACTGCTCCCGGGTAACCATTCGTGGCTATTAAATATGCTTTATCTACAAATTCACGAATTCTATTTCCATCAGTAATACTAGCGCTATATTTTGTTAATGGTTCAGCAATTTTAACATCGTCAATCTCTTTAAATCCACCTGATCCTTGTCTTCTTAAACTGCTTGATCCAGTAATGAATATTACTGGAGATCTTTCCCCCCACGCTTCCATCATTGATGGAACTGCATTGGCAAATCCTTCTGGACCAACTAAACATACAGCAGGCTTTCTGGTTATTCTTGTATGCCCATCTGCAATGTGTCCTGCTATTTGTTCATGAGGACAATTTATAACATCGATTTGACATTCCATTAATCCTTCTAATGCAGGATTACAGAAACCTCCTGAAAGTGTAAAAACATTTTCGATACCTTTGTCTCTTAAAGCTCTAGCAATTAAGGATCCACCTCTTATTTTTTTATCTGACATTTTAATACTTAAACTCTCTAATAAATCTTTCTGCAATTATATCCGAAGATATGTCTTTTATATCATTTAAACCTACTAATCCCAAGGTTGTACTAAGTTCTTCTTTAATAATATCAACTATTCTTTTAAGTCCTTTAGCACCGTCGGCACCTATTCCATACATCAAAGGTCTTCCCACCATAGTAAAATCAGCTCCCAATCCTAATGCTCTAACAATGTCACTTCCTCCTCTTATTCCACTATCAAATATTATTGGAAAATCTTTACCTAAGGCATTTCTAATTAAAGGAAGCGCTTCTATAGAAGTAGTTGCGCTATCTAATTGTCTCCCTCCATGATTAGATACTTGTATTGCATCAACTCCTTCATCTTTGATTTTTGTAGCATCCTCTGGCGACATCACACCTTTTATTATTAATTTTCCTTTCCATTTTTCTCTTACTCTTTTAAGAGTATTCCAATCTGTAGATCCTCTGCTTTCACTTCTAACAAATTTGTTTCCTTTCTTAGATGTATGATAATTCATTGGTTTAGGTATTCCATACATCAATGTACTTATCGACCAAAGAGGATGTGTTGCAAAATCAAAAAATTGTTTGGGACCCAGATTAAATGGAACAGTAAATCCATTCTTATTATCTTTAGCTCTTCTAAATTGTATTGGTACATCAACAGTTAGAATTGCAACTTTATAACCTTTTTCATGAGCTCTATCTAAAAGCTCCATTAAGAATTCTTCATCTTGAAAATTATATAATTGTAACCAACAATTTCCTTGTGAAAGATCATACATTTTTTCTAAAGATGTTGATGACGCCATAGAAACACACATGGGTATATTGTTAACTCTACACTCATCAGCTAGCATTTTATCTGCTCCTGGCCATGTTAAATTACACATTCCCATCGGAGCAAAACCAAATGGCTGATCATATTCGGTGCCTAAAAAATTTTTTTTAATCTTTCTTTTTTCAATATTTCTAAGTACTCTTGGTTGTAGTCTAATTTGATCTAGAGCTTTACTATTACTTTCGCATAATTTTTCATCTCCCGATGCGCCATCAACAAAATCAAACATCATCCTAGGCATTCTTTTTTTTGCCAGATTTCGAGCTTCTTCTACACTATGAATTTTTTTGCTTGTTAAAGTATTATTCATAAGTTTTTTTTATATGATCATTTAAGAGAATTCTATTATTTTTATTGATAAAATACGCAGATCTATTTTTTTTAGACGAACATACTGTGTTTGGTTTACCATTAATAAAAAGCACTGCAGCTTCATCATCTATAGCAATTCCAGAAGGTATTTTTTTATTTTTGATGTTCAATTCAAATTCAGTTAATCGATTTTTTTTAGATGCGTGAGGTGTGCAGCTTCCCGAGATAAAGTTCATTCCTTTTAGAGGCTTGTATCCTCTTCCTAAAGAGTCGGTTAATATCCATTCAAACCAACACACAGCGCCAGCACTTACACCTGATAAAATGATACCCGCATTATAAGCATCTTTGAAATTTTTATATAATTTATGTCTTTGCCATAAGTTAAGCATAAAATAAGTATCTCCTCCTCCAACATAAATTATATCCTTATCCTTAATCCAATCTGAAAAACCCTCTACTTCTGAACAAAGTTCAAAATGAGATAGTTCTAAATCATATTTCTTTAATTCTTTGTAAAATGATTTAATTTTATTAGGGTTATCTTTACTTGCTGTCGGTAAAAAGCCAAATTTAATATTTCTTTTTATTTTTTGATTAATTACAAACTCATCTAAAATTTTATCAGACTGATGAGTAAATCCACCACCTCCAATAGATATAATTTTTTTTTCGACTCTTTTCATTTAAGAAATTTAATTTTTCTTAATTCCTGCCCAAGGTTCTGGTTTACTAGGTATATTTTTCGATAACCCACGAACTATTTCGTTTTTCTCATCGTACATTGGTAATTTGCAAATCTCACCTTTATATAGATTCCCATCTAAACACTTAACATCTATTACAGATCCTGGACCAATATTATCATTGTTTAAATGAATTATTGCTACACCACAAACCTGAAAAGGTGACCAAGTACTTGATGTAACTTTTCCGATTAGTTTGTTTTCAATAAAAATACTTTCACCTTTTAATGCTACACTTTCCTTAATTCTCAGTCCCCATGTTCTGCACTTTTTCTCAATGTTTGATAGTGCATTTTTTCCAATAAAATCCTTTTTATCTAAATCTACAAATTTTCCCAGACCAACTGAGAAAGGATTTGTATTTTTATTAAAATCTTGTCCAGCTGAAAGAAGGCCTGCCTCTATTCTTCTGCCTCTAAAGGATGGTGTAGCTGTTAAAATCATTCCCATTTTTTGTCCCTCAGAAAGAATTAAATCTCCAATTTTTTCGGAATTATTTTCAGGTCTAAAATATATTTCCCAACCTAGTTCGTTGGTAAATCCAGTTCTACTAATAATAACTTTTTCATTTAAAATTGTAACTTCCTTACAATCAAAATAATTCCATGTTTTTGCTGTATCCTCTTTTATTAATTTTGACAAAAGTTCCATAGATTTAGGACCTTGAATTTGACTAATCCATACATTTGGATCAGATATTTTCACCTCATAACCTTCAGAGTTTGCTTTGTACCATGAAAAAAGATCTCCATCAGCTTGTGCAAACCAATATTTTTGATCTTCTAATCGTAAAAGAATTCCGTCGGTGATCATCCCACCATCATGGTAACATGCAAATTGGTAAGAACATCTTCCAACTTTTACTCTTGAAATGTTTCTTGGAAAAATTCTTTCTAAAAACTTTAATGAATCTGGACCAGATATCTCATATGGATATTCTCCAGTATGTCTTAAAATAATTTCTTTTCTTGTTTTCCAATACATTTCCTCAGGAGTAGCATTTGAGAGTTTTTCTAAAGTTAGTCTCCCTGCATAATGTGAATATTCAGGGTCATAAGGCAGTTCTTGATATGTGAGAGGGTGAATTGGAAGAGTTCTTGCTAGCTCAACCTCATTACCGCCATTCAATTTTGTTGGTTTAATAGAAAATCTGACTTTTTTTAGCGTATCATGCATTTTATTTACCTTAGATGATTATTAAACAACAAATGTCAATAAAACAATAAAGTTTTCTTTATTGATCTCGAAGTAACGAATTGTTAACTTTATATTTTAAAAAGAGGGGTTAATTTATGAAACAAATATACAAAGTGATATCATTTTCATTGATATCTTTAATGTTGTCTTTTTCATTAGCAAATGCATCTAGCGGAGTTTTTAAATTATCGCATGATCTTGGCTTTGGAAAAGATACAAACCTTGATGCAATTACTAAAGGTCGTTTATTCCAAGTGGTTATAATGACTCAAAATCGTTTAGTAAGAAAAGATTTAAAAGGAAAAGTTTCTGCATCATTAGCAACAAAATGGTCGGCGAACTCTGAAGCAACTGAATGGACTTTCAACCTTCGTAAAGGAATTAAATTTCACGATGGTTCTGACTTTGATGCAGAGGATGTTAAATATTCGTTAATGCGAGTTAAAGATCCAGATATTGGATCTCCGGCTAAGAAAAGTATGAGTTCTGTTACTGACATTGAAGTAGTAGATTCACATACTGTAAAAATGAAATTAAATACTTCATTTGCAGATTTTCCATTATTATTAACTGATTACAGATTAAGAATGATACCTTCAGGCTCTGGTGATACAATTGGTAAAACTGGTATAGGTACTGGACCATTTAAAGTAGACACATTTGATCCAGAAGGAACAACTGTTCTTAAAGCAAATCCAGATTATTGGGAAGGTGAACCTGGTGTAGGTGAAGTGCATGTAATTGCTATACCTGATGGGGAAGCAAGAGTTCAAGCACTTCTTACTGGTCAGATTGATATGAATAGATATGTTCCGTTTAGTCAGAAAAAAATTTTCGACGGCAATAAAAAATTTAACGTTTCTGTAGTACCAACCGGGAACTGGAGAGGTATGGTTATGAGAACAGACACAGCTCCATTCGACGATCCAAAAGTAAGAAAAGCAGTTAGATTAGCAGTTGATAGACAAGAGCTTGTTGATTTAGTTATGGGAGGAGCAGCTACTGTATCTTGCGATACACCTGTTGCACCATCAGATCAATATCGTCTAAAAATGAAATGTCCTCAAGATATTAAGAAAGCTAAAAAACTTCTTAAAGAAGCAGGATATCCAGACGGTTTTGATATGGTAATACACGTATCAACTAAAGAACCTACTTGGCCAACAATTGGTGAAGTATTACAACAGCAATTAGCTAAAGCAGGGATTAAAGCTGAAGTTAAAATGACACCTTCAAAAAGTTACTGGAAAGAAACTTGGATGAAAAAAGCAGTAGCAATGACTCGTTGGAATGAAAGACCAGCAGATAGTATTCTTCACGAAGCTTATCATAGTGGAGCAAAATGGAATGAGTCATTTTTCAAAAATAGTGCATTCGATAAAAATTTATCTGATGCAAGAGGTGAATTGAACTTCGGTAAAAGAAAAAAAGCTTACCAAAATGCTCAAAAAACTTTATGGGAAGAGTCTGGTACAATGATTCCTTATCACGTATCTAAACTTGTTATAACTTCATCTAGAGTTAAAAATTTAGATGATGTAGAAGTTTTTTCTGTGCGTTGGCATAAGCTAAAAGTAGACTAATACAAAAACTTTTTTTACAGGCCTTTAATTAGGCCTGTAAAATCTAATTCATTTATTATAAATATATTTAAATTAAATATTTATAATCATTATTATGTTAATTTTAGTTTTAAAAAGAATTCTTCTTGGATTGATAACTTTATTTATTGTCTCATTAATTACTTTTGTTGGTGTTGAGGTTTTACCAGGTGATGCGTGCACAACTTATCTTGAACGAGAGGCCTACGGTGCTGCTCTTGAGGCATGTTATAAAAGATTAGGATTGGATATCCCAGCTTATGAAAGATATGTTAATTGGGCAGTAGGTGTAATCCAAGGTGATTTTGGTTATTCATTGAGTGGCGAAATGAAAATAAATGATGTGTTAGGCCCAAGAGTAAAAAATTCATTAGTTTTGGCGTCAGCTTCAATTTTGATAGGAATTCCAATTGCTTTATTGTTGGGTATTATCACAGCATTATGGAGAGATAAATTACCAGATATAATAATTTCGACTTTTACAATTTTTTCAATGACAATTCCTGAATTTATAAGCGCAACTTTATTAATATTAATTGTTGCAATTTGGTTAGAATGGTTGCCCGGAATAGTTATAGTGCCAACAGGTGCTTCAATATCAGAATTGTTGCCAAATATAATTTTACCTGTAATTGCAATTTCAATGATTATGACTGCTCATATGGCCAGAATGGTAAGATCAAGCGTTATACAAGTTATGTCATCAGACTATGTTCAAATGGCAATACTCAAAGGTGTACCTTATTGGAAAATGGTATTTAAACATGTATTACCAAATGCATTATTGCCAGCAATTAATGTAGTTGCCTTAACAATTGCATGGTTATTAGGTGGAGTAGTTGTTACAGAAGTAGTATTTAATTATCCTGGCTTAGGTCGATTAGTAATAGAGTCTATTTCAAATAGAGATTTACCAGTTGTGCAAGCTTTAGCAATTATTTTAGCTTCTATATATGTCGTTATTAACCTGATCGCGGATTTATTAACTTTAATGTTAAATCCTAGATTAAAATCACTTCAAATTAAAAAATGAACTCAACTATTAAAGAAGAAAAACCAAAAAATACTATTTCAAAAGTATTAGAAGTTATTTTAACCATGGTATCAAGACCATCAGGTTTAATTGGCTTAATAATTTTAATTTTTCATGTAACGCTTGCAATAACAAGCCCTTTGTATGTACCTCATGATTATAAAGCTATAGATCCATCTTTGATGTTACAACCACCATCTTCGGAATATTGGTTTGGAACAGATAGCTTAGGTAGAGATGTTTTTACAAGAACCATATTAGGAGGTCGTACAGCTTTAACAGTTACTTTTTTTGGTTCTTTAATTGCCCTGTTGTGGGGAGGTGCAGTTGGTATTTTTTGTGGTTTAGTTGGAGGAAAAATTGATGATGTTGTTATGAGAATAATTGATGCGTTTTTATCTATTCCATGGATACTTGCTATGCTGTTAATAGTGTCTTTACTTGGCACATCCATAATAGTTTTAATTCCTGCTCTAGGATTCTTTTATGGAAAGGGAATTGTAAGAGTTGCAAGAGCTGCAACACATGATGTAATCGCTAAAGATTTTATAGTTTCTGCAAGAGCTAGAGGTCATAGTAACTTTTCTATAATTTGGAATGAAATACTGCCTAATGTGAGAGATGCGATTATGGTTGAGGGTGCAATGAGGTGGTCATGGATGTTGTTAGGTTTTAGCTCATTATCTTTTTTAGGTTTCGGTGTAAGTCCTCCAACTCCTGATTGGGGTTTAATGATATCTAATGCAAGAGGATTAATGTCGTTTGCATATTGGTCAGTTCTTGCTCCAATATTTGGATTAAGTTCACTTATAATTGGTATTAATTTAACAGCAGATGCTTTTGCAAAAGCTTTAGGCATTGATAGATCAACAAAAGCCCCAGTTTAAAATGCAACAGGTAGTCCAAGAAATTAAAAATTTATCAATTGGTTTTACGAGTAAAAAAGGTCAACAAATTTCAATTTTAAAAAATATTAATACAAAAATTAAAAAAGGAGAAACAGTTGGCATCGTAGGAGAATCCGGATCAGGTAAAAGTACTCTTGCTTTAGCAATGATGGGATATGTTAAGCATGGATTATACACAATTTCAGGTGAATGCTTGTATCAATCAAATAATATTTTAAAAATGAAAAACAGAGAACTAGAAGGTATTCGTGGAAGAAAAATTGCAATGATACCCCAAAATGCTGGACAGTCTTTGACACCAAATTTAAAAATTGGATATCAGATAGATGAAGCCTTAAAATTACACACCAATCTTAAAAAAGAAAATAGAGATAATAAAATTTCTGAATTACTAAACAAAGTAAGGCTACCTTCTCCAGAAGCAATTGCCAAAAGATACCCACATGAACTTTCAGGCGGTCAACAACAAAGAGTAGCTGTAGCAATGGCTTTAGCAGGTAATCCAGATTTATTACTATTAGACGAACCTACTACTGGCTTAGATGTTACAACCCAAGCACATGTACTAGAGTTACTTAATTTTATTGCAAAAGATACTGGCACTTCGATGGTTTATGTTAGTCATGACCTAGGTGCGATTGCACAAGTTAGCGATAGAGTAATTGTAATGTATTCGGGTGAAATAGTTTTAGATGGTCCAGTTAGAAATATTCTAAAAAATCCTATCCATCCGTATACTTATGGATTATTAAAATCTATACCAAAGTTAACCCTTTCAGGTTTGCCTGACTCGATGTCTGGCAGTCAGCCACAGCCTGGAACAATTAAACAAGGATGCAGTTTTTATGTAAGATGCCAATTTGCAGAGGATAAATGTAAAATAAATTCTCCAGAACTGGAATTTGTAAATGAGTTTAATACTAGCGTCAGATGCTTTAATCATAAAAAACTTCATAAACAAAAAAGCATAGACACAAGTTCCTCAAAACAATTAATTAAAAAAATTCAAAAAAATGAGATTTTAGATATTTCTTCGGTATCTATTAGTTATGCTAAACAGAAATTTTTGGAGCAATTATTAAATAAGATTGATGATAGCAATCCAACAGTCAAAGATATAAATATTAATATTGATAAAGGTGAAACACTAGCTTTAGTTGGCGAGTCAGGTAGTGGAAAATCTACTATTCTAAAATCAATTGCAGGTCTAATAAAAACGAAAGATGGTACAATTAAATTTGATAAAAAAAAAATATTATCAAATGATCTTAAAAAAAGAGATGCAAATAATTTGAGGGCTATTCAATTGATTTTCCAAAATCCAGATGAATCTCTTAATCCAAATCATACAGTAGAGGAAATAGTATCACAGCCACTAAAACTATATTTCGGTTTGACTGGTGAGGAGTTGAAACAGAAAATTATAGAAGTTTTAGAAAAGGTAAGATTGGGGGAATTTTATCTTACAAGATATCCTAGACAACTTTCAGGAGGAGAGAAGCAAAGAGTAGCTGTAGCAAGAGCATTTGCTGCAAAACCTGATATTATTCTTTGTGATGAAGTTACATCTGCATTAGATGTTTCAGTTCAAGCTGCTGTTTTAAATTTACTGCAAGAACTTAAAGAAGATTTTGGCACAACGTATATATTTGTTTCTCATGACTTAGCAGTTGTGAGAGCAATAAGTGATAGGGTTGCTGTTTTGTATCAAGGTAGATTATGTGAGATTGGCCCATCAGACAGTGTCTACAAATTTCCTTCTCATCCTTATACAGAAGTTCTTTTAGGTGCTGTTTTAGAACCAGATCCTGATGTAAAACCAAAATTAGTTGCAGAGGATATTGTTGAAGAGAAGCCACCAGAAAAGGGCTGTTCTTTTCAAGGTAGGTGCCCAAGGATTCTAGGTGAAATTTGCAAAACTAATGTTCCCCCTTGGCAAATAGATGAAAATGGAAACGCAATTCGTTGCCACATTAAGATTAATGATTTAAAAAAACAACAAAAACTAAATTAAGACAATTTTTTTATTCCATGTCACAACTAAATTTAATATAAAAATATTCCATGAAAATAAATAAAGTAGTTGTTATTGGTTCAGGAACGATGGGGAGTGGTATTGCTGCTCATCTTTGTAATGCAAATATTCCAGTCACATTATTAGACTTAACAACAGAAATAAGTCAAAAAGCAAAAGAAAGAATTCAAAAATCTAGACCTCCTCTGCTAATTGATAAGTCAAAAATTAATGGAATTAATATTGGAAATATAAATGATAATTTTAATGAAGTTGCAGAAGCAGACTGGATAGTCGAGGCTGTTGTTGAAAGAATTGATATAAAGCATGATATTTATAAAAAAATATTTGATACTAGGAAAAAAAATACAATAGTATCCTCAAATACATCATCTATACCAATTAGCATATTGTCAGAAAAGTTATCGGATGAAGATAAAAAAGATTTTTGTATTACGCATTTTTTCAATCCAGTTAGATATATGGGACTTTTAGAAATTGTTAAAAGTGAGAGCTCGGATTTAGATAAAATAAATTATCTTAAAAAATTTTGTGAGCATGAATTAGGTAAGGGGGCAATTATTTGTAATGATACCCCAGGATTTTTAGGAAATAGAATTGGTGTATTTGCGATGCAAGTTGCAATGACTGAAGCTTTTAAAATGAATTTATCTATCGAGGAGGCTGATGCAATATTCGGAAGACCAATGGGTATACCAAAAACAGGAGTATTTGGTTTATACGATTTAATTGGTATAGACCTTATGTCAGATGTTTTAAAAAGTTTTATTAAAGAACTTCCCGAAAACGATCCATTTCAACAAGTTGCGAAAGAAATTCCACTTATCACTAAATTAATTAATGATGGCTATACTGGCAGAAAAGGCAAGGGTGGCTTCTATAGAATGAATAAGCAAGAGAATAAAAAAGTATTAGAAGCAATTAACCTTGAAACAGGGGAATACTCACCATCGAAAAAAATCGAACTAGGCATTGAAACAGTAAATTTAAATGCACTAATAAACAGAAAAGATAAGTTTGGTGAATACGCTTGGTCAGTAATATCAAAGATTATAAAATATTCATCATCTTTAGTTCCAGGTATTACAGATAAATTTAATGATATTGATGAAGCTATGAGACTAGGTTTTAATTGGTCTATGGGGCCATTTGAAATGTTAAAATCGATTGGTGTCAGAAATTTTTTTGACAAAGTAAAAGATGTGAAAGGGAATTCTTTCTTAGAAAATTTATCAAAAACAAAAGACGAAAACTTTTATGGCGAACGTCAATTATATACTGATATTGAAACACTGGGAAAAATAAAACCAAGAGCAATAAAGGTCGACAAAAATAAGTCTGCTGACATACTTAGATTTAAAGATTTTAATATCGTAGAATTTACTACGAAAGCTTGCGCTTTAGATTATGATTCTATGGATGCACTAAAAAATGCGACCGATAAACCTTTAATAATAATTAATGAAAGTATGCAATTTTCAGCGGGTGTTAATTTAAAATATACAATGGAATTTGTTGAAAAAGGTGATTTTAAATCAGTTGAAAATTTTATAAAATATTTTCAACAAACTTGTAAACATTTAAAATATTCTAAGCACCCTGTAATTTCAGCACCATCAGGATTAGTGTTAGGTGGAGGAGAAGAAGTTGCAATTCAATCAAATTTTGTTGTATCTCATACTAATATTGTAATGGGACTAGTTGAAACTGGAGTAGGAGTTGTTCCCGCAGGAGGCGGATGTAAGGAAGTATTATGGAGATGGTCACAAACTGAAGAAGCTAAGAAAGATCCAGATTATGCACCGTTACAAGTTTTCAATATTATAGGTTATGCAAAAACAGCTACATCAACTGTAGAAGCATTACCATTAAAATTTTTAAGACCTGAAGATAAAATGGTAATGAATAGAAATAGCTTATTGGAGGAGGCTAAAAAATTATTAGAAAGTAATAAAAATTTTCAACCACCTAAAGAATGTACATTTAATTTATCTGGTAAACCTCTTAAAGACAAAATGATAAAATCTTTAGAAAAACTTTATAATGAAAAAATTATTTTAGATCATGGCTTTAAAGTTGGAGAAGAGCTTGCAACAGTTCTAAGCGGAGGTGATACTTCTATCGATAAAGAACTAAGTGAGGATAATCTTTATAATTTAGAATTAGAAGCATTTATGCGATTAATTGAGACCAAGCAAACACAAGATAGAATTAAACACACTCTTTCTACAGGCAAACAATTAGTAAATTAATTAAATATTTTTTGTTGTTGGTTATGCCACTTTTCAAGTGCTGGACTAAGGGCTTCACAAGAGTAATACTTTTTCCTTTTATCTTTTTTATCTATAAATTTTTTTAAGTACCCCAACTTAACACCCTCTAATAAAATTGTTTGTATGGTCGTTCTACTGACTGTTGATTGAGTTATTTTACACAAATTTTCAAAAGTAATCTTGTCGTACCCATAAATGTAACAAATTATTATAAAATGTACTTTTGTTTTAAAAACAAATGACAAAACACCGGTATCATGCACGTGACTTACTAAATCAGAAGCTATTTTAATGAATTTGTTTTTCATATGTTAAAATTTATTACTAAAATACGATAGTATTTTTTTTACTATTAATAACTAATGCTCATATAGATTTTGAGCTATGCAATTTAATCATTTTAGAATGAATTTAAGTTAATGCTCGATGGCAAAATATAGAGTTATAAAAACTCAAGTTTTAAAGGCTAATCAATTAATTTTAACGATATTATAAAATCAGGTCTAAGAACATAGTTTGACTTGTTACCAGTTTTAATTTTTTTTAAAGAATCTAATCCAAGTATTACTTTTCCTAGCGGAGTATATTCACCTTTGTATATTGGGATATCTTTAAGAGTTATAAAAAATTCGCTGTCCTCTGAATTAAAATTATCCCCTCTAGCCATTGCAACTGAACCTTGAGTAAAATTAAAATTTTCATCTATTTCTGATTTTAAATTTCCTAATCCTGAGCTGCCACTCCCAACTTTAAAATAATTTATACTATTAATATTTCCATACTCAAGGTCCCCCGCCTGTACCAATGTATCTTCTATAACTTTGTAAAAGGCTGAATTGTCATACAGACCTTTGTTAATTAAAAATTTAAATCTCTCAACAGACTGTGGAGAAATTTTAGGATATAATTCTATTACAACAATTCCACATTCAACTTCCATTAAAACGATATTTTCTCTTTTCTCGAAATTTTCCTTTTCTAAATTTATATTATCAATAAAAAGGCATTTATTTTTTATTAAAAAAAAAAAACTAAAAGAGAAAATTGCTAAAAAAATTAAAAAAAATAGCAAAATTTTTTCTGATTTTGAGGCTTTTATTTTTTTTATCATTTACAATATTGTTTCATCTATTTTTCTTATTGAACTTTTTATAAAGTTTATTTTTTTTTTTAGTATTTTATCCTTTTCAGATAATTTTATTAAAGTGTTATCTTTTTTGATAATAAAACTATAAATTTCAGCCATATCCTCTGAAGGTATTGTTTTTGAATATTCGGTAATAAATCCATCACCCTTTTTAAGTACATCCAAACCAACGTTATCTGAGCAAGTTGAACATCCTGCATATTCAAATGATGCATAATTAAAATTTCTCCAAATCTTTTCATCAAATAAATCAGGATTACTGTCATATATCATGTGAAAAACTTCATGATGAATTACCCTTTCAAAATACTTTGGATTAAAATTTATATCCAAAATTAATGTTCTTTTTTGTTTATCCGGTATGCCAGCTGTTTGAATGCCTGATATTGATAAATTTTCGCACAAAACTACAAATCGGAGATTATTTTTTTTAAGGAATTCATAACTATAAATATCTAAGTTTTTTTTTACTATCTTGTACTTATTGTTAAGATTATTTTTTCCTACTCTATCACACACTATATTTTGAGTAGCTCCAATAATAAAATTTTCTTTTGTATTAAAATACTTAATTTTATTTTTGCTATTTAGATCTAAAACTTCCAAATTGGGAATTTTTAACAAATTAAATATTTCATTTGCATATAGTGTGGAATAGCAAGAGAAAAATATAAAAATAATTAAAAGAAATCGCATTTTAAAAATATAAATGATATTCGATTTAATTTAGTTGTGGTACATTTAAATTTATAAAACAAATGATTAAAAAAAAAGATCCTATACAGCCTATAAGTGGAACAAAGGTTCCAAGATTTGCAGGTCCAAATACTTTTGCTAGACTCCCTGAATTAAGAGATGTTGAAAATTGTGACATCGCGATAGTAGGAATACCTTTTGATGCTGGCACTAGTTACAGGCCTGGTGCTAGATTTGGCCCTCAAAGTATTAGACAAGCATCTAGACATTTAAGAACAAATTACCATCCAAATTACGATGTTGAACCATTTAAAGTACAACAAGTTGCAGATGCTGGTGATATTACTTGTAATCCTTTTAATATTAATGAAGCAATTAAACAAATTGAAATAGGAGCTTTAGATTTACTTAAAAAAACTAAAGGTATTATAAGTCTTGGCGGAGATCATACAATTGCCTTTCCTTTGCTTCGAGCGATGAATAAATTTAACAAAGGTCCAGTAGCTCTTGTACATTTTGATGCGCATCTTGATACTTGGGATACTTATTTTGGAGCTCCATATACTCATGGAACACCTTTTAGACGAGCAAGAGAAGAAAATTTATTTTTAGACGATGCATCCATGCATGTAGGTATTAGGGGTCCACTTTATAGTAGAGAGGACTTAAAAAATGATGAAAGTTTTGGTTTTAAAATTATTCATTGCGATGAGTTTCAATCGCAAGGTATTGATAAAATTGTTGATAGGATAAGAAAGAGAGTAGGCAATAACCCTTTATATTTATCTATTGATATTGATGTTTTAGATCCAGCATATGCACCTGGAACTGGTACACCTGAAATTGCAGGTATGACATCAAGAGAAATGGTAAATGTTATAAGAGGTTTATCAGGTATGAATATCATATCTGCAGATGTAGTGGAAGTTGCACCTGCATATGATCATGCGGAAGTAACTTCATTAGCCGCAGCCACAATTGTATATGAACTTACAAACTTGTTTGCAAAAGTAAAAAGATAGGATAATTTTTAAATATGCAAGATAAAAAAAAATTCTACATTAATGGTAAATGGATTGATCCTGTAAAAGAAAGAGATTGTTTTGTAATTAATCCATCTACTGAAGAAAACTGTGCTGTAATTTCAATAGGCGGTAAAGATGATGTAGATGCAGCAGTTCAAGCTGCTAAAAAAGCATTTGAAAGTTGGGCATTTACTTCTAAAGAAGAAAGATTAAAACTTCTCGAAACACTTTATGCCAATTATAAGAAAAGATGGGCAGATTTCGCTAATGCTATAACTATTGAGATGGGAGCCCCAAAAGATTTTGCTACAAAACTTCAGGCTGGTACTGGCGCAAGTCATATGAAATCTTTTATAAGATACCTAAAAGAATTTGAATTTGAAAAACCATTAGGTGAACACGCTCCTAATCAAAGATTAATTTATGAGCCAAAAGGAGTTTGCGCTTTAATAACACCTTGGAATTGGCCAATGAATCAAGTCTGTTTAAAAGTTATGCCAGCATTATCAGCTGGTTGTACAATGATTTTAAAACCATCAGAGCTGGCTCCATTATCTTCCATGATACTCGCTGAAATTATTGATGAAACTAAATTTCCCCCTGGTGTGTTTAATTTAGTAAATGGAGATGGAGAAACAACAGGTAATGCGTTAACTGGCCATCCAGATGTAAATATGGTTTCTTTTACAGGCTCAACTAGAGCAGGTGCTTTAATATCAAAGAATGCTGCAAATGATTTTAAAAGGGTAAGCCTTGAATTAGGTGGTAAGGGAGCGAATATTATTTTTAAAGATGCAGATCAGGATGCTGTTGAAAGAGGAGCTACCAGGTGTTTTAGAAATTCAGGACAGTCATGCAATGCTCCTACAAGAATGTTAGTAGAAAAGTCAATTTATAAAGAAACGGTAGATAAACTAATAAAATTCGCAAATGATTTTAAAGTTGATGACCCAACTAAAGAAGGCGATCATATTGGACCAGTAATATCTGAAACTCAGTATAATAAAATTCAAGGATTAATAAAAAAAGGAATAGATGAAGGAGCAAATTTAGTTGCTGGAGGCCTTGGTAAACCTGATGGTTTGACAAAAGGTTATTATGTAAAACCAACAGTTTTTGCGGATGTGAATAACAAAATGGAAATTGCTCAAACAGAAATATTTGGACCTGTTTTATCAGTTATACCTTTCGAGAGTGAAGAGGAGGCAATTTCAATAGCAAATGATACAACGTACGGTTTGACAAACTATATCCAAACCCAGGACCAAAATAAAATACATAGAGTTGCAAGAAAACTTAGATCAGGAATGGTTGATGTTAATGGGGCAGGAATTGCAGTTGATGCACCATTTGGAGGTTTCAAACATTCAGGTATTGGTAGAGAAGCAGGTAAAGATGGTCTTTTAGAATTTTTAGAAGTCAAATCTGTTGGAGGTTGGAGTTAATTTGCTACAGATTTATTTTTAACTCCTTCTAAAAAAGATAAACATTCTTTTATTTCACTTAACTCTATAAATTCATCTATTTTATGTGCTTGCTCAATCGATCCTGGTCCACAAACAACCGTACTGATTCCAATTTCTTGAAATAATCCAGCCTCTGTTCCAAAAGATACAACTTCTCGCTCATTATCACCAGTAATGCTAGAAACAAACTCGCAGGCTTTTGAGTTTGTTACTCTGTTAAATCCAATTATTTCTCCAATTATCTTTTTTTTAATTGCCGCATTTGGATATTTTTTTTTCATCTCAGCTAAAAGTTCGTTTGCATATTTATCAATTTCATTATTTAAATATACGCCATCTTCTTTATTAATAGGTCTTGTTTCCCAATTAACATGACATTTATCTGCTATAACGTTGTGGGCTATTCCACCAAAAATTCCACCGATTGATAATGTTGAGTAAGGTGGAGTAAATATTGAGTTTTTAGGTTCTCTATTCATTAATTCATTTCTTAATGACATTAGTTTATTAACATATTTTGATGCATACTCCGCCGCATTAACACCTTCATCTGGTTTAGAACTATGACCAGCAAGACCTTCAAAGAAAGTTGTATATTCATAACACGCTTTATGAGAGTCTATAATTCTCATTTTTGTCGGTTCACCAACGATACAGATGCCATTTGTAATTTTTCTTTTTTTTAGTTCTTCGATTAATAAAGGTGCCCCAATACAAGCTGTCTCTTCGTCAAAGGTAAGAGAAAAATGTATATCTCTTGAGAGGTTTGATTGTGAAAATATTTCAGCAAAAGCCAAGGAACATGCTAGAAAACCTTTCATATCACAAGACCCTCTACCGTATAATTTATCTTCTTTAATTTCTGCAACAAAAGGATCTGTAGACCAACCTTTAGATACTGGTACTACATCCGTGTGGCCTGACAAAATAATTGATTCAAGACCATTAGGTTTTTTTGCTTTTAAAGTTGCAAAAAGGTTTACTCTTTTTTTTTCTTCATCAAAAACTTTAAAAGAAGAAGCACCGCATTTTGTAAGAATATCTTCACAATAGTTTATCAAAGAGGAATTGTTTTCCCCCGAAATTGTTTTAAAAGATATAAGATCTTTAAGAATCTTTATTGATTTTTCAAATAATATGTTGTCTATTTTCTGCACAAATTAATTATATATTATTATTATGAAAGAACAAATAACCTACAAAGATTTTGAAAAGATAGATATTCGTTTAGGGACTGTTATATCTGTGGAAAAAAATGAAAAAGCTAGAAAACCTTCGTTAGTATTAAAGGTTGATTTTGGAAGTGAGGTAGGAATTAAACAATCTTCTGCACAAATAACTCATTTTTATAACAAGGATAATTTAGTTGGAAAACAAGTAATAGGGGTATGTAATTTCCCTGAGAAAAATATTGCAGGTGTTGTTTCTCAAGTATTAATTCTTGGATCTATAGATAGTGAAGGTAAAGTAACATTAGTTCATCCTTCTCAAAAAGCTGATAATGGATTGCCAATAGCATAATATATGCATCCAGAAATATTGTCATTATCTTTATTTATGCTTGGTACAAGTTGTTCACCAGGTCCTAATAATATTGTTGCATCGTATTCTGGATTTAACTTTGGTGTAGCAAAAACATTTCCACACATGCTGGGAGTAATTTTTGGTTTTACCACAATGGTGTGTGTGCTTAACTTTGGTTTAATCAATATTTTCAAAATTTATCCTTTGATACAAGAAATATTAAAAATTTCTGGATCAGTTTTTCTTGTTTATTTGGCTTATAAAATTGCGTTTTCTAAAAACCAGAAAGAAAAAAAAAATGAAAATCCAGTGAAGTTTTTTGATACATTTTTTTTTCAGTTTTTGAATCCAAAAGGTGTCATTGTTGGAATTATTATTGTATCTACTTATGTAGAGAGTGGAAATAATTTTATTAATTATTCATTTTGGGTCATCTTGGTATCATTTGTTTGCGCACTTATTAGCATCACTTTTTGGACGTTTGTTGGTAAATTTTTTAGAAGATTTGCGACAAATGAGAAATTTATTAAGATCTTTAATTATGTTATGGCTTCACTTTTAATGGCTTGTATTGGAACTTTTTATCTATAATTTGATACATAATTAGGACTAAATAATCTATAAGATATAATTTATGAAACCAGGAAAGAAAAATTCATATAAAGCTTTAAAATCTATAAATATAAATTCAAAAGAATATAAATATTACTCTCTAACAGAAGCTGAAAAAAATGGATTGTCAGGTATATCCAGGCTCCCAAAATCTTTAAAAGTTCTACTGGAAAATTTACTTAGATATCAAGATGATCTAACAGTCACTCAAAATCAGATTGAAGCCGTTAAAGATTGGTTAAAAGAAAAAAAATCAAATACAGAAATTGCTTACAGACCCGCTAGAGTTTTATTACAAGATTACACAGGAATACCTGCAGTTGCAGACCTTGCTGCCATGAGAGAAGCAGTAAAAGAAAAAAACAAAGATCCTAAAAAAATTAATCCTTTATCTTCAGTCGACCTAGTTATAGATCACTCAGTCCAAGTAGATAAATCTGCTAAAGCAGATTCATTTGAAAAAAATGTGGATATCGAATTCGAGAGAAATGGTGAAAGATACTCATTTTTAAAATGGGGCCAGCAAGCTTTTAATAATTTTAGAATTGTCCCTCCTGGTACTGGAATTTGTCACCAGGTAAATCTAGAATATTTATCGAAAGTAGTTTGGAGAGAAAGTTTTGAGAATGATGATTATCTATTTCCAGATACATTAGTTGGAACAGACAGTCATACAACTATGGTAAATGGATTATCAGTTCTTGGATGGGGAGTAGGTGGTATTGAAGCTGAAGCAGGCATGCTTGGACAGCCGATCTCAATGCTAATTCCAGAGGTAATTGGTTTTGAGGTAAAAAATAAATTACCTGAAGGAACAACCGCAACTGATTTAGTTCTAACAGTAGTAAAAATGCTAAGAGATAAAGGAGTGGTAGGCAAGTTTGTTGAGTTTTTTGGAAATGGTTTAAAAAATTTATCTCTCGCAGATCGAGCTACAATAGCTAACATGGCTCCTGAGTATGGTGCTACCTGTGGATTTTTTCCAATAGATGAAGAAACATTAAAATATTTAAAATTTTCTGGCAGAAATGAAAAAGAAGTTAATATTGTTAAGGAATATGCTAAAGCCCAGGGCCTTTGGGCAAGTAATGATATAGATTTTACAGATACAATTTCTCTTGATATGTCAAAAGTAGTTCCAACTATCTCTGGACCAAAAAGACCGCAAGATAAAGTTTTGCTTAATGAAGCATCTTCAAATTTTAAAAAAGTCTTTAAAGATGCTACTGGCAGAGATGAAAAAAATAATTCTCAAGTTAAACATACTGATTTCGAAATCAAAGATGGATCAATTTTAATTGCAGCAATAACCTCTTGTACCAATACATCAAATCCAAATGTTTTAATTGGAGCAGGATTGCTTGCAAAAAAAGCGGTCGAATTTGGTTTAAAAACTAAACCATGGGTTAAAACTTCATTAGCCCCAGGATCGCAAGTAGTGACTGATTATTTAAAAAAAGCAGGATTGAATACTTATTTAGATACACTTGGTTTTAATTTAGTGGGATATGGATGTACAACATGTATCGGAAACTCCGGACCTCTAGATGATAATATAGTTAAGGCTATAGAAGATAAAAATCTTTATGCAGTTTCAGTATTGTCAGGAAATAGAAATTTTGAGGGTAGGATATCACCACATATTAAAGCAAATTATTTAGCATCACCTCCTTTAGTAGTTGCTTATGCTTTAGCAGGACATATGGAGGTTGATTTGATCAAAGATCCTTTAGGTAAAAATAATGATGGAAAAGATATTTATCTTAAAGATATTTGGCCTACTAATAAAGAAATAGAGGAGACTTTAAGTAAATCACTAAATCCAGATATGTTTATAAAAAGATATTCGAATGTTTCTTTAGGCCCAGCTCAATGGCAAAAAATTAAAACTGAAAAAAGTAGTATTTATAATTGGGATGAAAGTTCTACTTATGTTAAAAGACCGCCTTTCTTTGACTCGTTATCAGAAAAACCTGAAGGATTTAAAGAGATCAAAGATGCTCGACCATTATTAATTTTAGGGGACATGGTTACCACTGATCATATTTCTCCTGCAGGATCTATCCAAAAAGATAGTCCAACAGGAGAATATTTTATGAAACATCAGGTTTTACCAAAAGATTATAATTCATACGGTTCTAGAAGAGGCAATCATGAAGTTATGATGAGAGGAACTTTTGCAAATATAAGAATTAGAAATGAAATGGCTCCTGAAACAGAGGGTGGTTTTACAAAACTTTTTCCTGAAGGTAAAGTTATGCCGGTATATGATGCGGTTGTAGAATATAAAAAACGAGGTACAGATCTAATAGTAATTGGAGGCAAAGAATATGGCACAGGTTCTTCTAGAGACTGGGCAGCAAAAGGAACTAAACTTTTAGGTATAAAAGCTGTTATAGCAGAAAGTTTTGAAAGAATTCATAGATCTAATCTTATAGGTATGGGAATATTACCGTTGCAATTCATTAATGGTGTTGATCGAAAAAAACTAAATTTGATGGGATCAGAATTAATTTCTATTTTAAAAATTGAAAATGGAGTAAACCCTTCAGACAAAGTTGATGTAGAGATAAAATATCAATCAG
>CACGNQ010000005.1 GCA_902574525.1 uncultured Pelagibacteraceae bacterium | reverse complement strand
TGATTCAAGAAGCAGGAGATTTTTTAAAAAATAAACTTCCTAACCACCCAAACCATCCTAAAGGTAGAAACCCTTATGCACATGTAGCTTTATGTATAAAGACAAAATTTAATAAAAGTTATAAAGATATAGATGACGTAAAATTTAATGAAGTAGTCGATTACATTGAATATTTAAAAAAAAACCCAAATTAACTATTGTTTTGGGAAATAATCCTTTAATTCCCCTTCTCTATAAACATCGGCTGTACAACAGTGTAAACCTCCTCCGAATGCATAAGCATCTCTTAAATCCACAGGCAATACTTCCATTCCAAGTTTATCTAATTGTTCAGCTTGATAAATTTCACTCTTTTCTACACACACTGTTTTTGGATCTAGCACAAGTACATTCATCGATAACCATACAGATGAATAGCATAATGGTGGTGGTGAGTTATGAGCTGGTTGAGCGGCATCAATAATTTTCCAACCATTGTTCAGAAATAATTCTTTTTGCTCATTGGGAATTCTTCTTTGTGGATTATTTATAATCAGACCTTCTTTTATTGGAGTAAAAGTTGCATCAATATGTATGGGATAAGGGTCCCCAGGAAAATTTACAGCATGTACCCTGTGATCTTTAAAATGTCTTCTTAACCAATCGATTCCTTTTAGATTTGTTGTAAATCCATGTTGTACAATTAAATCTTTACCAAATCTTAAAATATCTGCAGCATCAAATAAAGGTTCTTCTTCAGTAGTCACAAAAAATTTTTCCTCAGTCCATTTAAGTCTTTTTTGTGCTCCTATTTTTTCAGACAAATAATCTTTTCTATAATCTTTTTCAGTTAATCTTGGTTTTGGAGCTATCTCATGCCTCATGTTGGGATCTTCTACAAAATATTTTTGTAATAAAGGTCTGTAATTAAGATACTCAAACCATCTACATCTATAACTCATAGTGGCTTCCAACATCTCATTACCAACTGTTAAGATTATATCTCTAGCTGGCATGCAACCAAACATACTTTCAACCTCCCAATCTGGTGTAGAAATTTTTTGGTTTTGTTTAATTGGTGTTGGTCTGTCTACTTTGATTCCCCTTTTTTCTAATAAGGATACAAAATTGTTAAGTAATTCATTTGCTTTATCTACTGTCTCGCTTGTTCTTGGCCCATGTTGTCCTTTCATATCAGAATCTTCGGGGACCTTAGCATCTAAAGCAGGTTCAGGGGCTGGTATACAAGTACCATCAGCTCTTCCAACAATTACGTGCTTTAATGGATCCCACTCATTCCAGCTGTTAACGATTGTTTTAGTGACACTCATAAATTAATTAAGAGCTATAAATCTTCTATTGTGCTTTATGATTAAACTATAGTAGATAATTGCTAAAAAAATTAAAAAACCACCGATCACTGTTGTGTTTGATGGGACTTCATTTATTCCAAGTATTGGAAGCCAAACCCAGAATATTCCACCTATTACTTCAGTTAATGATAGCAGCGTTAGCTCTGCAGCTGGTATTACTTTAGAGCCGATTGAATAAAGAATTAAACCTAAACAAACCAAAGTTCCGTGAACTGCAAATAAACCTTGGTTAAGACTTGATGACAAAAAAGAAGATTGCGACTGTAAAATTACAAAAGATGATACTATTGCACAAAAAATTCCAGCAAAAGCAACTGTAGTAAATTTTGGCGTTTCTTTCCTCCATCTTAATGATACAGAAAATACAGAAAATCCAACAGCTGAAATTAATCCAAATATTAGACCAAATAACGAACCTCTTTCAAAATCTCCTATTGCCATAATAAATATCCCAATAGTCGCAATTATAATTGCTACCCATACATTTGTTGAAATTGTTTCCTTTAAAAATAAAAAACCTAACAATGCAGTCATAAAAGGCATTGCAGATAGACAAAGCAAAGTAATTGCTGCAGAAGTATGAGTGATAGACCAAATAAAAGTAATCATAGCTATACCCAAACCAACTCCACCAATAACACCCGAAATTCCAATTTTATAATAATTTTTATAAAAAGTAACTCCCTCTTCAAAAAATAAGTAAATGTTTAATAAAATAAAAATAGTAATACCTCTCGCAAACAAATATTGCCACGGTACTAAATTGGGCTGATCCATATATCTAACTACAAGCGGACCAAAAGACCAAAGAATTCCTGCAAACAGAACAACAGGTATAGCAACGCTATCATTTTTTAATTTAAACATTATTAATTTTTAATAGCTATTTATAGATACTACAATATAATTTTTCATATAATAAAATTATCAAAAATAAATATGTTATAAAATGGATCTAGAAGTATTAAAGATTGCTGAAAATACAATAAATTTCAAATCTGTTAAAAATTATTCACATAAATTAAAGTATAAAAACTCAATTTGTGGCGATGAAATTGAAATTACTCTTAAAATAAAAAATAAAAAAGTAGTAGATTTTGGATACCAAACTAAGTCATGTATATATTGTCAAGCATCGGCAAGTCTTTTATCTAGAAAATCAAAAAATAAAAAAATTGATGAAATTAATGAATTTTTAAATACTGCAAATTTTCTATTTCAAGATAATTCGAAGATAGTTTCAAAACATTGGAAACCATTTAATACAATTTTTAAAAAACAAAATCTCTCAAGAAAAGAATGTTTATTACTTCCAATTAATGCTTTAATGAAAATTATAAAAAAGAATGATTAATAAAAAATTATTAATACAATCCTCTTTAGCTGGAATTTTTTCATTTATAACCATATTAATTCTTACTATTTTAACTTACAAAACACCATATGGAATGTTTCTCATTGCTTCTTTTGGTTCTACAATGGTTCTTCTTTATGGTTATCCTGAAAGTCCTTTTGCTCAACCAAAAAATATAATACTTGGTCACTTTCTAACATCATTGATAGGAATAATTTTTTTAAACTTTATGTATCTGCCAATTTTTATCAATATTCCATTAGCGGTAGGTTTTGGCGTTATGCTTATGATATTATTTAAAGTTACTCACCCACCTGCTGGAGGTAATCCAATCATCGTAATAATTGGATCAGTCTCTTATGACTATTTGCTAACACCAGTTTTAATTGGCTCACTAATTGTAGTTATGTTTGGTATAGTAATTAATAAGTTTATATTAAAAAAGGAATACCCAAAGTAGACATAATTTGATTGCTTGGTTATATATTTTTATGGTAGGCTTTTAAATATAAATAATCATAAATGATTTAAAATTAGATTAGGAGATAAAATGAAAGTATTGTGTATATTATATGATGATCCAAAAGGAGGTATGCCAAAATCATATCCTCTTTCAGAGCTTCCAAAATTAGAAAAATATCCAGATGGTATGACTTTACCTACCCCAAAAGGTAGGGATTACACTCCAGGTCAATTATTAGGATGTGTCTCTGGAGAGCTTGGTTTAAGAAAATTTTTAGAAAGTAATGGTCATGAGTTGGTAGTCACTAACAGTAAAGATGGTGATGGATGCGAAGCAGATAAGCATATCGTTGATGCAGATATCGTTATTTCTCAACCTTTTTTTCCATATTATTTAACAAAAGAGAGGATTGCCAAAGCTAAAAACTTAAAAATGGCAATAACTGCAGGAATAGGGTCAGACCACGTCGACCTACAAGCTGCAATGGATAACAAAATTGATGTTGTAGAAGTAACTTTCTGTAATTCTAGATCAGTTGCAGAGCACATAGTTATGATGATTGTTTCAATGGTTAGAGATTACCATAACCAACATAGGATTGTTAATGAAGGTGGATGGAATATTGCTGATGCAGTTCAAAGATCTTATGATGTTGAGGGAATGCATATTGGAACTGTAGCTGCTGGTAGAATTGGTTTAGATGCATTAAGAAAAATGAAACCTTTTGATGTTCATCTACATTATTTTGATAGACATAAATTACCTGAAAGTGTTGAAAAAGAACTTAATTTAACTTTTCATGAGTCAGTAGAGTCAATGGTTAAGGTTTGTGATGTAGTTACAATAAATTGCCCTCTTCACCCTGAAACAGAAAATTTGTTTGACGATGCTATGATAAGTAAAATGAAAAAAGGTGCCTACATAGTTAATACGGCAAGAGGTAAGATTTGTAATAGAGATGCGATTGCGAAAGCTCTTAAAAGTGGTCAACTAAGTGGTTATGCAGGAGATGTTTGGTTTCCTCAACCTGCGCCTAATGATCATGTATGGAGAACTATGCCAAATCATGGAATGACGCCACATACATCCGGTACTTCTTTAACTGCACAAGCAAGATATGCAGATGGGGTAAGAGAAATCTTAGAATGTTTTTTTGAAAAAAAAGAAATTAGAAACCAGTATTTGATTGTGCAAAATGGACAACTAGCTGGTATGGGAGCTCACTCTTATAGTAAAGGGTCAGCTACTAGTGGTTCTGAGGAGGCTGCGAAATATAAAAAGAAATAAATTTTTTATAAAGAAGTTTATAAGGCCTTTTATTGTAACTTATATTTTTTTTAGTGTTGCAATAAGTTTTTATCCTTCTTTTGATTTTTATTCATTTAAAGGTCAATTTCTTATAATTGCTGTATCTGCATTCAATGGTTATCTAGGTACAGTAATTAAAAAACTATAGTACATACGGTTCTGGACGTGCGTTTTCTTTGAAGATTCTATCAACATCAAAAACATTTAAGTCAATTGTATTATATGACCCTGTTGTAATTAATTCAGTTAAAGCTCTACCGATTCCTGGTGCTTGCATTAAACCTCTGCCCGTAAAGCCAGTTGCCATATATACATTTTCATATTTTGGATGTTTACCCACTACAGCATTATTATCTAATTTATTACAATCATAAAAACCAGCCCAACCTCCAGTAAGTTTTAACTCCTCAAAAATAGGTACTCTTTTTGCAAGAGCGGGCCAAACTAGTTCCTCAAAATCATTCCAAGCAGGTTCTAAATCATTTGAGTCAAAAGTAGAAATTGGAGAGCCAGCTAAATATTCTTTTCCTTCCGGTCTCCAGTAAACGCCTGTTGTTAAATCACCAGTCAAAGGCATTTCTGGAATATGTTTAGGACACTTGACTCTAAACACTGTATGTTTTTGCGGGACTACTGGTATGTCATCTAATAATTCTTTTGTCCAACATCCAGCTGCAGATACTATTGTTTTTGCTTTTATTTCTCTTAAACTTTTGACATCTCCTTTTATGAATTCAGCCCCAAGTTCCATAGCTTTACTTTTTAAAGCTCCATGAAACATAAAAGGATCAATCCATCCTTCTGTTTTATTGTCTGTATATGTGGCAGTTTCAATACCTTCAGGATTTATATATGAAAAAACCTTATTTAATTCAGATCCTTTGATATTCTTTGTGCCTGCATCGCAAGCCTTATGATTTTCTAATGCCCTATATTGCTCCTCAGCATGCTCAGGTCCAAACATTAATAAATAGCCATTTGGAACAATACTTGCTGTAGGTTTGGGATTTTTTTCGGTTTTCAATAATTCTGGTATCTGGTTGATAAATTCTCTTGCAAACTTTCCAAGCAATATATTTTCTTTTTGAAAAAACTGTCTTCGAAATCCCCCTAATGATAATGGGAAAGAAGCCTTTTTATATGTTGGATCTCTTTCAATAACTTTGACTTTTCTTCCCGCTTTAGACAGAAAATAAGCTGTAGCTACTCCAATAATACCTCCACCGACTATTACAACATCATCCATACTAATTTAATATATATAAACTACTATTAAGAACTAATGCATAAAGACACCAAAGTAAATAAGGAATCATCAGTATAAAACTCAAATTGTTAATCTTTTTAAATTTTAACATTAGATAAATTATGAAGAATATAATTATTACAAGGTTTATAAGTGCGACAAAAATATTATGAAAAACAAAAAATACAATACTCCATGTAAGGTTAAAAAATAAATGTATGAAATAAATATATACTAGATTTAAATTTTTATAATTTTTATGCCACGCTAACCAAATTGCTATGGTCATAAACATATACAATGTAGTCCAAACAGGTGCAAATACCCAATCAGGAGGGTTAAGACCAGACTTATTCAAGGTCGAATACCAGGGTTCTTTTGATGTAATTGTCGCTATACTACCTATAAATGACGCAGAAAATGTTACAAAACCAAAAATTAAAAAAGATAAAAATTTATTTTTAAACATTATGATATATATATCATTTCATCATGAGCAATAAAGTAATTTGGATTACAGGTGCCAGTACGGGAATTGGGAAAGCTTTAGCATTAAAGTTTTCAAAAAATGGTTGGATTGTAGCAATTTCTGCAAGAAGGAAAGAATTGCTAGAGGAGATATCTAGATCAAACGAGAATATTCATTCATTCCCTTTAGATGTAACAAAAATGGAGGAGTGTAATAAAGTATTTTCAGATATTAAAAATAAATTTAATAATATTAATATATGTATATTTTCTACAGGAACATGGAATCCTAAAAAAGAAAAAGAAATTGATGTTGAGCAAATTGAAAATGTGATGAAAGTAAATTTTTTTGGAACTCTTAATACTATTAAATGTGTGGAGAAATATTATAAAGAATTAAGAAAAGGACATATTTCAATAGTGTCATCTATAGCTGGCTATAGAGGTTTGCCAAATTCGACTGGCTATGGTCCATCTAAGTCTGCATTAAATAATTTAGCGGAAAGCTTATATTTTGATTTTGGCAGATATAATGTTAGAATTTCTTTAATATCACCCGGATTTATAAAAACACCCATGACAGATAAAAACGATTTTAAAATGCCATTTTTAAAGTCTACTGAATATGCAGCAGATAAAATTTACAATGGTCTTGTAAATAGTAACGTATTTGAAGTTCACTTTCCAAAGCAATTAACTTTAATTTTAAAAATTTTAAAAATTTTACCTCATTGGTTATATCTTTGGTTAGTTGGAAAACTAACTAAATTTCAAAGAAACTGACAAAAAATATTTTTTATTTTTTTGTAACTCTTTTCCAGAATGAAGAACTTAAATATGGATCTTTAAATTTATTTAATTTGATCCAATTTGGATAACTTTTTTTATAGGTCTTTGCTGACATTGTGCTATCCTTTGATGGATTTATTTTTCCTTTAAATTTAAGAACACTTTTCTCAAGATCTTTAAGTAATTTTAAAGTTTTATCCTTTTTTTTATTTGGCAAATCTATTGCAATACTTGTGCCACAAATACAAAATGAATTTAGCCCAGGCGATGTTTCTTTTCTATGAGTTTTTAATACTGCTAAAAAAGATAACATGTTATAAGCTTTGATTTTTGATAAAACCTCTTTAATTGCATTTTTTGCACACTTTTCAGGAAAGATGCATTGAAATTGATAAAAACCTCTATGTCCATACAAATTATTCCAATTTTTAATCTTATCTAAAGGATAGAAAAAATTGCCATAATGGGTATGAAATACTTTGTTTGCAGCAGGTCTATTCCAGTATAATTTATTAAATATCTTTATAAAAAATTTATTTAATAAAAATCCAGGGAATTTCTTGGGAATAATGATTATTTTCTTTGAGCTGTGAGCCTCTAAATTATTATCTTTTAAAAAATATCCTCTAGAGAAAATACCTTTACCTAGGTTTTTTCCTTCTGCGGAGTTATCAAACCAAGCAACTGTATAAGGCCATTTTTTACTTTTGTTATTTATTAAGAAATACTCATCAAGGTTATTGAACCTTATATTTTCAACATGCATTGTAGAAGATTTGATTGGTATCAGTTTAATCCTTGCCCATTCTATAAATCCTGTAAGACCTAAGCCACTTATTGTTAACTTGAATAAATTAAAATTTTTATTTCTAGACAATATTTTTTTTTGGCCGTTTGTTTTAATTAGACAAATTTTTTTAATACAAGAGCCAAAACTTCCAATTTGATGGTGATTTTTTCCATGTATGTCATTAGCTATTGCTCCTCCAAGCGTTACAAATTTTGTACCTGGCGTAACAGGTAAAAACCATCCTTTAGGGACACATAACTTTAGAATTTCATCAAAAGTTATTCCAGCTTCTGCCTCAATAATACCTTTTTTTGTATCAAAACGTCTTACTTTTTTAAATCTATTTGTATAAATTATATTTCCATTTTTATTTAGACATACATCGCCGTATGACCTTCCATTGCCATAGAAAGTAAAATTTTTTGCTTTTAGATCAAAATTAATATCTTTAATATTTTTTGGAATAATTACTTCATTTTCATATTTATGTAATTTTCCCCAACTTAAAACAGTTTTTTTCATAATAAATTTTTAATTTAAGAATTTATAATAAATAAAATTCCAACTATAAATGTTAAAAAATAAGTTAATTTGTCCTTCAAAGCAAATAAAACGGGATCGTGTGAAACAAGACCTTTGTTAGCAAGCCGATTAACTCTTAACATCCAAAAAATTATAATTAAAGAAATTATAAATAAAAAATATATATTGCTATAATAAACTTTAAAATTTGTTGATTCTGCATAAAGTAAAATTACTATTAAAGACAACAAGGAAGATGAATTTGAAATATTATTCAAAAATGAAATATCACTTTTCTCGTAACCTCTAATACTTTTTTTGCTAAATTTATTAATTTCTACTATTCTTTTAATGCAGCAGAGTGGCAGAAAAATAAAAAAGCAAAAAGTAAATAACCAGACAGAAATAGAAACATCTATTGCCAATCCTCCAAGCCATAATCTGATAAGATAAAATAAGGTGAGTACTAGTATATCTAAAATGGGAATTTTTTTAATAATTTTTGAATAAGTCAAGCTCAAAATTAAATATAGTAGAAAGATCAAAAAAATATCTAAATTAAATTTATAATAACAAATGACTAGACATGTACTTATTAAAAAAATAGATATTAAAATTGCATTATTTACATTAATCCTTTTACTTGCTATGGGTCTTAATTTTTTAACTTTATGTAATACATCACTTTTAAGATCAAAAATATCATTAATAATGTAAGTTCCAGAAACAAAGAATGAAAATAACAAAAAAATTGAAATTAAAATTGAAAAGCTTTGTATTGAATATTCTTGCACAGCTATTAAAGGTAAAAAAATTACAATATTTTTGGTCCAGTGATATATTCTAATTTCTTCAATCCAATTATAAAAAAATCGCATAAAATATAATATAATTTGTAATGTTTAAATTATAGAGTTAAATATATTTTTATATATATATAAAAAAAATTAAATAAAAACGATTAAATTTAATTAGAAAATTAGTTAAATTTAAAAAAAAATAAATTGAGTTTAAAACTTATTCTTTTTAAAATTTGATTGAAAAATTAACAAACTAAAATACGAAATTAAGAATGATAATGGCAACATTACTCTCTTTGCACTTACATCAAGTTGCCACAAAAGATCTGCTCTAGTAACTAAAAAAACAAAGTATATAAACATAATATAAAAAATCATAATTATTGCTATTATAATAAGTATATCTTTTTCAATATTCATTATTTTCTTTCCACCCGAATAAGTAAAAGTTAAAAAGAAAATTGATAAGCTAAAAGCAATAAAAAAAGGTTTATTAAGATAAATATATTTTGATATAATAAAGAAATTCTTAAAATCAAAAAGCTGTCGAATAAAAATATTTATGAAATCATTTCCAATAAGGACTGATACACCTGAATGAGATGTTAAGTCCACATTATTCGAATAAACAAAATATACCCATATGGAGAAACTTAAAAATGAAAGTATAAATAATATAAAGTCTTTAATTAAGAAATTTCTATTTCTAAAAAGAGTGCATAAATAAAACGACAAAATTATTATAAATAGATATACAACAGCTTCAACTTTCAAAATAGTTAAAAAAGAAAAATTTAAAAAAACAAATAAAAGGAATAATTTTGAACTTAAATTTTTTCTAAATAATACTACTTTAATTGAATTTTGATTTTGCAAAAGCTGAATAGATAAAACTGTACAAAGAGTAAAATAAACAGCAACTATTCCATCCATTTCTCCAATTATAAATGATTTTTCTAAAATAAATAAAACAATTGCAATATAAATACAAATTGAAAATTTATTTTTTAAAAAAAAACTTAAATATATTAAAGGTGGGATTGATAAAATAATACTGAATAATTTAGGGTAAACTTCATTCCATTCTCCAAATACTTCTGCAATTGAACTACCGAGGGATGGACCAAGAATAGGATAAAAATTTGAATCATGAATTACATTATAATTTTCTATTAAATAATTAAGATTTTGATCATAAAACAATTGTTTTGAAACGAACAACCAAAATGATCTAGCGTCCCAATGAAAAGATGGTGAACCTACACACATTATTATATAAAAAATAAGCATGATGCTTATAAACTTTTCATATCTTGTAATTTCTACAATTGAATAAAAACATATTCCAAATATAAAAATAGTAAAAGTTATTCTTATATAACTTAAATCAATAGATCCAGATAAGAGCCAGAAATAGTAATTTGAAAATATAAGTAATTGAGAGATTATTAAGCAAATAAATATTTTTCTTTTGTGAAAAAAATTATCAACAACTGAAAACATATTTATCCTTATATTCAAAAATTTTAGAGCAATTATCTATCTTGTTTCTTGAAATAATATATCTTGAATCTTCATCAAATTTAATTGGGTAAGCATATTCAACTAGTCTTTGAGAAAAATTATCATTATTAATTAAACTTTTGTCTATATAAAAATTTTTTAAATTTACTTGATTTAAAAATTTTGAAATTTTTATAGCAGATTTATTTTTTATTGATTTTTCAATCGCTATATTTTCTTTGTAAAAATTAAAAAATATAGAAAATTCAAAAGAAACTCTATGTGAAATTAAAAAAGCCTGACAGAAAATAACTATAAAAAAAAGCCACATAAATTGTTTTTTAACGAATTTTTTAAACATAAAATTTAATATAATCTTTCAAAACTATTAATTAGAATATATAACTTGTTTATTAAGCTTTTAAAGTCCAAAATGAAATAATCAACATCTGCGTTATGAAAAAAAAATTTTTATGTGCCGTGCTTTGTTATAACAACGAGAACACTATAACAAAAGTTATAAGAGATACTAATAAAATACGAAATAAAATAGATATCTTATTTATCAATGATTATTCAAAAGATAAGACACTTAGCATTTTAAAAAAAAATAAAAAAAAAGTTATAAGTCACAAGAAAAATTTAGGATATGGATCAGCAGTAAAAACTGCTTATAAATATGCATTAAAAAATAATTATTATCTTTTATCCATATTGCCAGGGGATCATCAAAGATCGATAGATGATCTTTTTAAGCTAATTAAACATCAAAAAAAGAGTGATTTTGATTTGGTATCAGGATCAAAATTTTTAAGCCAAAACAAACTTTTTATATCTAGAAAATTTGGAAACATTTTTTTTTCTAAATTTGCAAATTTTTTTTGGGGTTCAAAATTTGAGGATAATTTATCTGGTTTTAAGGTTTATAAAGTTTCAAAGTTTAAAAATATTATTAATAAACTACCAAATGATTACTCATTTGATATTTGCCTAAATCAGATAATTTTTAGAAAAAATTTTTTTTGCTCAGAAATAAGAGTTAAATGTAGATATAATAATCAAACATCAAAAATGAAAAATATATTTAACATATCAGAACGAAATATTTTATTTATTGGTTTCAAAATGATTTATAATTCTTTTATAATTTTTTTAAGATTAAATAAATTTTAATTTGTATTAAAAAAATTTACAGTATCATCAATAGTTTGGTTAAAACTTATTTTTAATTCTCCATACTTTTCATTTATTAATGGATTCAATTTTATATAGTTTAAAATGTTTTTATTTATAGGACTCTTTTTTACAAGTTTTAAAGTCTTCAATATTTTAAATAATAAGTAAATTAATCTCACAAAAGTAAAGTTTAATGTAATTATGAAATAGAATTTTTGTTTTTTTTTTATTTGTTTTACATATTTTTTAAGTTCAATAGATATATCATTTAATATTATTTTTTTCATAAATGTCTTTTCATTTATTATATAATTTCTAATATATTCACTAAGATTTCTTACATCTATTAATGATATGTTGACCTTAGGAATAATTAATATTTTTTTATCTAAAATATTTTTAAAAAACTTTCCATTTGGTGAAGGTTTATTATCATTAGGTCCTATCACGTGTGATGGACATAATATCATATATTCTTTTTTATTTTTTTTACAAAATTTTACAAAAAGTTTTTCCATTAAAACTTTATTTTTACCATAATGTGTATCGTATCGATAAAAATTATATTTATTTTTCGATGAAATATTTTTTTCGTCTTTATTAATTAAAGTTTTGAACGATGAAATTAAAATTATTTTTTTTGAATTTTTGAATAAATTAATTGAATTTTTTATAATTTTTTTATTAATTAAATGTACACTTGCGTCGTCATTTTTGCTTTCCGGATGATACCCAGCACTACATATCAGATAATCAAAATTTTTAATTTTACAATTTTCTAGAAATTTTGATTTTTTTGATGAAAATCTATAAACCTCGAAATTATCAACTTTAGACAATTTCTCATATATATTACTTCCAATAAATCCTGTTGATCCGATGCAACATATTGTTTTTTTCATTTTTACAGTATAAGTCTAATATATTTATAATTTAATATGTCGAATTTTAAGCAAAATTTTTTTGATAACGGTTTTATAACAAAACTAAGAGTATTAAGTGAAAATGATGCCAGCAATATTTGCGACAATTATCTTAAATATTTAAGTAGTGGTATCAATAAGGCTGAGTCTATAGAACATAAAACAAAATCTCACTTGTATTTTCCTTGGGCTAATGAGATAATTAGAAATAAAAGAATTCTTGAGTATGTCGAACAAATCTTGGGGCCAAACTTTGTTTGTTGGAATTCTGTAATATTTCATAAATATCCAAGCTCCAAAAATTTTGTATCGATGCATCAAGATCAAAATTATTGGGGGATAATTCACGACAAAGCTATTTCTGTGCAATTAGCTATATCAGAATCTAAAATAGAAAATGGTTGCCTTAGAATTTTACCTTCATCTCATAGATCAGATTATTCTCATAAAGATTTAATTAAAAAAGATAACATGCTTGCACGAGGTCAATCTATTTCAAATGATGATCTTAATCAGGATAAACTTAAGAATATTGAGTTAGATCCCGGTGAATGTGTATTATTTCATGGAAATATTGTTCATGGATCTATGCCTAATAAATCAAATAAACACAGATTTTGTTTCACAATTAGATTTTTGACAACTGATAACAAAATAAAAAAAAATCTTTACTATAATCACGCAACACTGGTTAAGGGAACAGATCAATATAATTTTTTTCAAAAAGAAGATAGCTTAAATAATTCTAATATTAATAAATTAAAAGCATTGCATAAACAACTAATAATCTCCCAAATAGAAAAATATGTAAACCTAAAATTAAGGAATAATATTTTTACAAAAATTGTTATGTTTTTTTTAAAATTTGAGCCAATTAGGTCATTTTATTACAAAGTTGTAAAAAAAGCATAGAAAATTAGATTCAACGATATGCGAAAAAAAAATAATTTATTTGCTGTACATCTAAATGAATTTAATTTTTCTTACTTAAAAAAAGGTGCTTTTAAATATAATAAAAAAAATATTATTGAATTATTGAAATTGCAAAAAGTTAGCACTTACACAAAAGATAAATTTCAAAATAAAAATTTAGACCCTTGGGTTCAAAGTGTTTCTATCAATACAGGCAAAACTTCTTCTAAACATAAGATCTTAAATTTAGGAGATAATTTAGATGCCAGGATTGTCCAAATCTGGGATATTTTGAGTAAAAAAGAATTTACTTGTTCTATATGGGGAACTATGAATTCAAAACTTAATTATAATAAAAATATTAAATTATATTTTCCCGATCCATGGAACTTTAAAGATCAAATTTATCCGAAAGCATTAAATAAGCTTTTTGTATTGCCTAAATATTTCTCAAAAAATTATACTGATGTAAGTATATTAAAAATTTTTCTATATGGAGCTATTTTTTTTATTTCATCCATCAGGAATGGATGTTCAATATTTTATTTAAAAAATATATTTTTATTTACAAAACTTTTTTTAACCAAAGGTGTTAAAAACTATTTGTTATTTTTTATATTTGATTTAATTTCTTTACATATTTTTAATGAAAAAATAAAAGAGAATAGAACCAATTTCTCTTTAATATTTTTAAATTCACTTGCTCATTTTCAACACAATAATTGGGACGAAAAAGAAAATGAAAAATATTATTTTTTGTTTGCAGATCTAATTAGTGAATATATATTAAAAATAAGTCAAAATTACAATTCAATACTAATTTATAACGGCTTTAGCCAAGATAAAATAAAAACAGAATTTCTTTTAAGACCAATTAACCCAGTCAAATTTCTTAAGAAGTTAAATATAAACTTTAAAACAGTTGAACAAGATATGACAAATGGAGCAATGATATTTTTTAAAAATAAAAAAGATTTTTTAAAAGGAAAAACAATTATCAGTAATTTTAAGGTTTTTGGCATGAAAGCTTTTAAGATTACTAGGGAACACCAAAATTCCTTTTTTTATAAAATTCAAATTAAATCTTTTTATACAATTGACTCATTTTCTATATCAAAAATAAATGCTTCAAACGTAAAAAAGTTTGTAAATTATTATGAAAAAAAAAAATTTAGTTTTACTAAGTCACTTAAATTAATAAATGAAGAGTTTTTTTTTAAAAATGTAAATTTTATAAAATGCACAGGTAAACATAATACAACTGGAATAATTTTAAAAAAAAATTTTAATATTAAGCCTCAAATTAAAATCGAAAATCATAAGCTTTTTAATATGATTTTAGGGCATTTTTCATTAGCAAAAAAAAAATAAATTTAGCTTTTCACAAAAAATACAGTCAACTCTGCTACTTTAATTCCAAACTTTGTCATAGTAGCTCTGTTGATCGCAACTTTATCGTCTTGTTTGAAAATCCAATCGTCAAATGTAATTTTAATTTCTTTACCTTTAACAGGAACTAATAGAACATATTCAAACTTGAAAGCTGGACCGTATGAATATCCTTTAGCTTTACCTACTACATCTTCAGCAATTCCTTCATAATTATTTTCGTCAATTTTAGTAATTTTCCATTGCCTTGTTTGAATTTCGCCATCAGTCCAATTAAATTTTTCATCTAAAATTAATTGCTTTCCATCCCAACTTCCATCTAAATCTGCTGAAAATTGTCTAGTCACTTTGCCAGACCTATTTTGCAAAATCCCCCAAGCTTTAACATTTCCAGATAGGTAGTTTTCAATTATAAGTCTCGGCTTTTGATCTTTAAAATCTTCTGGCTTCATAGCATTTTTTCCTAAACAACTTGTAATAAATACAAAAAAAATTAGCAATAAAAATTTAGTATATAAATTAGTTTTTTTCATAAATTATTTATTCTGTAATGAAAATTGTATTAAGTCTATATTTTTTGATTTAAAGCCAGCTTCGCAGTAAGATAAATAAAAGTTCCACATTCTTTTAAAAGTTAAATCAAAACCTTGTATAGAAATATTGTCCCATTTATTTAAAAATTCATCTCTCCACATCATTAGAGTATTTGAATAATGTAAACCATAAGAATTACATTGATCAAAATTTAAATTTGTTTTTTCTGCGTATTTTATTAAGCTTTTTTTACAAGGTAGAAACCCTCCTGGAAATATATATTTTTGAATAAAATCTTGCTTTGTTTTATATCTATCATATAGACTATCATCTATTGTAATAGCCTGTATTGCTGCGCTCCCATTGGGAACTAAATTCTGCTTTATTTTATTAAAAAAATTACTTAAATAGTTTCGTCCTACAGCTTCTATCATCTCTATAGATGCTATTGAATTATATTTACTGTCTACATCACGATAGTCTTGCATCTTTATATTTACTTTTTCATTTAATCCATTTTTAAAAATTCTTTCTTTAGCGTATTCATACTGCTTCTGGGATATAGTAATACAGTCTAGTTTGATATCATAATTTTTTCCAACATACTCAGCAAAGCCTCCCCAACCACACCCTATTTCCAACATCTTATCTCCTGCTTTTGGTTTTGCTAAAAAGGATAATTTTTTATACTTATTAATTTGAGCAGATTCTAAATCGGTTTTGTCTTTATCAAATATTGCACTAGAATAGGTTAAAGTTTTATCAAGCCACAAAGAAAAAAATTCATTTCCAAGATCATAATGCTTAGAGATGTTTTCTTTGCTTCTTTTCTTTGTGTTTTTAATTATAAAATGTTTAAAAAAATTAATTATAGGTAAATCGAAGATACCAGAAAATTTGTGAACTTTTTTAATATTTTTAGCAGTAATTTCTATTAAATTTGTCAAATTATCTGTCTCAAATTCTTCTCGCATGTAAGATTCTGCTAAACCAATACTCCCTCTATTTAAAATACTGAGAGTTACGCCTGGTTTTTTGATAATTAAACTTGCTTTTAAAATAGATTTTGGGTCACCCAATTTATATTGTCTGCCATCGTAATTTGTTAACTCTATATAACCATGATTGAGATTTTTAAGGGATGAAAAAACTATTCTATCTGCAGTAGATACTAGGTTCATTTTTTTTCTATACTTATATTGTTTTTAATTTTAATTTTTTTTGTTACTAATTTTATTCCTTTTAACCACAATCTTAATGCCTCAAAATGTATCGCTAAAATTACTTTAAAAGTCATTAAAGGGTGTTTTAAATATGAAAAAATAAGGTTTTTTGCATTAAGATCAGCCCTTCTTCCGTCCTGTGATGCAAACAATAGTTTCCCTTCCTTATCTTTTTGATCAATTAGAATTGATAAATTTTCTCCGGGATTCGTAATTCTAAAAAAATATCTTGAGTTTAAATCCATGAATGGAGAAACGTAAAACTTTTTGGTACAATCATTGTTAATATTTTTATTTACAGAATTTGCTTTAAATACATATGTGTGTTGTTCCCCAAAAGTATTTTTGACCTCATACAGTATTGCAATTAGTGAAGAATTTAAATTATAAACAAAAAAAATACTTAAAGGGTTAAAAACATAACCTAGAATCCTTGGATAACAAAGAATTTTAATTTTTATATTTTGGTCATTAATATTTATACTTTTTAAATTTTTTAGAACCCAGTCTTTCAAATTAGTATTATTTCTATCTCCATGATCTTTATCGTAAAAACTTATCAAGTTAAATTTATTATGTGAAAAAAAGATAATTTTCTTATCTATATTATTAATTTCATCCAAATCAATAAGCAAAGAAAATACCTTATAGCTAAAAAAATGTTTTTTTGGCTTAAATCTTTTATGAATTACTTTTCCATTATAAATGTAAGATTCTTTAATCATCTAAAAATTTAAGCATCTCTATTGATGATTTAATTCCATCTTCATGAAAACCATAACCAAAATAGCTTCCACAAAACAAAGTATTATTTTTATTTTGTATTTTACTTAAACTTTTTTGAAAACTCAAAGCCTCTTGGTTATAATAAGGGTGTGTAAATTCAACTTTTTTAATTATTTTGTCTTTACTAATCTTAGAAAAAGGATTCAATGTTAAAAATATATTTTTTTCTATATTTAAATTCTGTAATAAGTTTAACCAATAGGTTATTGAACTTTCCTTTAAATTTTTGGAATTTATTGAAGAGTTCCAAGAAGACCATGCTTTTTTGTTTATGGGCATTGCTGTTTCATCTGTATGAATAATGGCTATATTTTTTTTATAATTAAATTTTGTAAGAATATTTTTTTCTTCGTCAGATAGATTTTGTAGAATAGAAACTGTTTGATCCGCATGAGTCGCAAACACTACTTTATCATAATCAAAAAATTCATTATCATCCCCATAAAAAACTCTCGCTCCATTTAAATTTCTTTCTACCTTAGTAATACTGTAATTTTTAAAATATTCACCACTTATCTTTTCTAAAACCTTGCTTACATAAGTTCTACTTCTATTTTTTACGGTATACCATTGAGGTCTATTCTTAATTTTAAAAAGCCCGTGATTTTGAAAAAACTTTAAAAAAAATTTTAGTGGCATTTGACCTGCCTCATAAGGTGGCATAGACCAGATAGCTGAAACCATGGGTAAGATATGATAATTAATAAAATATTGAGACAGTTTATTTATTTTAAGATAATGATCTAAAGTAAGTTCATCATTTAAATTTTTTAATTTATCACATTTATTATAAAAATAAATAATTTCAAAAAACATTTTTAAAAATTTAAACTTAAAAATATTTTTTTTATTCACAAAAATACCGTTAAGACCTTTTCCACAATATTCAATATTGTCACCTTTTACTGATACAGAAAAACTCATATTACTTTTTTCTATTTCAATTTTATTTTCATTGAAGAAATTTATTAGATTTGGGTATGTTTTATTGTTGAATACAATGAAGCCTATATCGATCGATATTTTTTTTTTGTTATAAATATCGTAATTAATGTCTATCGTGTGAGCATGGCCACCAAAATGGTCTTCTTTTTCAAAGAGATCTACTTTGTGTTTTTTTGACAAAAAATAAGCAGAACTTAGACCTGAAATGCCTGAACCAATTACAGCAATTTTCATCTGTTTTTACGCAGCGTCTTCTTTAAATTCATCCATACTTGGACAAGTACAAAAAAGATTTTTGTCACCATACACATTATCAACTCTTGAAACTGGTGGCCAAAATTTATTGGATTTTAAAAATTGTGATGGGTATGCAGCCTCTTCTCTAGAATATTTATGTTTCCACTCATTTGAGGCTAATTCTAAATCAGTATGTGGAGCATTTTTAATTGGATTATCAACCTTATCAAATTCTCCATTTTTAACTTTATCAATTTCTTTTTTAATTTTAATTAAAGTGTCGCAAAATCTATTTATTTCTGTCAAACTTTCGCTTTCTGTTGGTTCGATCATCATAGTTCCAGGCACCGGCCAAGACATTGTCGGAGCATGAAAACCAAAATCAATCAACCTTTTTGCGATATCCTCTTCGGTTATTCCTGTGTCATTTTTTATTGATCTGATATCAATAATACACTCGTGAGCTACATTTCCATTTGCACCTTTATATAATATTGGATAGTGGTCCTTTAATTTGTGAGCTATGTAATTAGCGTTTAAAATTGCTATTTGTGATGCAAGCTTAAGACCTTCGGAACCCATCATTTTAATATACATCCATGAAATTGATAAAATACTTGAACTTCCCCATGGGGCTGCAGATATGGATCCGATACCCGTAGCTGGACCACAATCTTTTATTACTGGATGTGTTGGCAAATATATTTCCAAATGTCTTTTGCATGCTATTGGTCCCATACCTGGACCACCACCACCATGTGGAATACAGAATGTTTTATGTAAGTTTATGTGACAAACATCAGGTCCAAAGTTACCAGGTTTAGCAATACCAACTAAAGCGTTAAGGTTTGCGCCATCCATATAAACTTGGCCTCCATTTTTGTGAATTAATTCGCATATGTCAGATATTCTTTCCTCAAAAACTCCATGCGTTGACGGATAAGTGACCATTAAAGCACCAAGATTTTCTGAATTCTGTTCGGCTTTCTTTTTAAGATCTTCATAGTCAACATTTCCATCTTTATCACAATTAACGACTACAACTTTCATTCCTGCCATTTGAGCACTTGCAGGATTTGTACCATGTGCTGAGCTAGGGATTAAGCATACATTTCTATTTTTTTCACCTCTCTCCATATGATATTTTCTAATCACCATAAGACCAGCATACTCTCCTTGGGCACCTGCATTTGGTTGCAAAGAAACTCCAGAAAATCCAGTTACCGATCTCAACCAATTTTTTAAATCGGTGAATAAAGTTCTAAAACCTTCCATTTGCTCTATTGGAGCGAAAGGATGTGGTTCTGAAAATTCTCTCCAACTAATAGGTATCATTTCTGCAACAGCATTTAATTTCATTGTACATGAACCCAACGCAATCATTGTTCGATTTAGAGCTATATCTTTATCCTCAAGTCTTTTTAAATACCTAATCATTTCTGTTTCTGAGTGATAACTATTAAATACTTTGTGTTCTAAATAATTAGAAGTTCTAAGTAAATTTTTTGGAAGATTGGGTAAACTTTCCGTTGGATTTTCTTTTATAGCTTCAGCACAATTAAATATTTTTAACAGTTGATTTGCTCTGTATACATTTTTCTTTTCATCAAAAGATACAGATAACATTTCAGAGTTTACTTTTCTAATATTCACTTTTTGAGATAAAGCATTTTGAAATATTTGTTCAGTTTTATCTTTTGTTAATACCGTTACAGTATCAAAGAAATAGTCTGAATAAATTTCATAACCTGACTGTTTCAGTTTATCGGCAAAATTTTTGGCAAGTTGAGAAACTCTTTCTGATATTGTCCTAATTCCTTTAGGTCCATGATAAATTGCATATGCTGCTGAAACAATTGCAAGCAGAGCTTGAGCAGTACAAATATTACTCGTCGCCTTATCTCTTCTTATATGTTGTTCTCTAGTTTGTAATGCGAGTCTATAAGCTTTATTTCCATGTCTATCTACAGAAACTCCAATAATTCTTCCTGGCATGGATCTCTTAAATTCATCTTTAGTCGCAAAAAATGCTGCGTGTGGACCTCCATAACCTAAGGGAATACCAAATCTTTGTGAACTTCCAATCGCGATATCGGCACCTAACTCTGCAGGTGTCTTTAATTTTGCCAAGGATAGAAGATCACAAGCAAGTATAGATTTTCCATTTCTTTTTTTAATTCTACTAATATTTTCACTCGGATCTTTAATATCTCCTAATGTACCAGGATACTGCAAAATACCGCAAACAATATCATCTTTAATGTTATTCAGATCATCATCTTCTCCAATTAATACTTTAAGACCTAAAGGTTCTGCTCTAGTTTTAATCACCTCAATTGTTTGTGGATGACAATCTTTAGAGATAAAAACTATATTACTATCTTTTTTATTTAATCTGTGACTAAGGCCCATAGCTTCAGCAGCTGCTGTACCCTCATCTAACAAAGACGCATTTGCTATATCCATCCCCGTAAAATCAATTATCATTTGTTGAAAGTTTAGTAACATTTCCAATCTTCCCTGAGCGACCTCAGGTTGATAAGGAGTGTAAGAAGTATACCAGCCAGGATTTTCCAATATGTTTCTTATAATTACATTTGGGGTATATGTTCCATAATAACCCATACCAATAAAATTTGAGTAAATTTGATTTTTTTTAGATAAACCTTTTAATATTCTTAGTGCCTCATATTCAGAGTTAGGTTCACCAATATTTAATTCACCTTTAAACAATATTTTTTCTGGTACAGTTTGACTAATTAATTCATTTATATTTTGATAACCAATTTGTCCTAGCATATCTTTTTCATCTTTCTTGGATGGTCCAATATGTCTTTTAATAAAATCTTTTTCAGAATTATGTAACATTAACTAGCACTCTCCTTTGCAAATTTGTCGTATTCATCTCTATTCATTAAAGTATTCATTTCAGCCGGATCTTTAATTTTAAGTTTAAAAAACCATCCATCTCCTTCAGGATCAGAATTAATTTTAGATGGATCATCAACGATTGATTGATTTGTATCGACAACTTCTCCAGAAATAGGTGTATAAACATCACTAGCAGCTTTAGTCGATTCAACAACTCCAGCTGTAGCGTCTTTATTTACATTCGATCCTTTTTCTGGCAATTCAGCAAAAACAATATCCCCTAATAATTCAGTGGCATGTTTGGTTATCCCTATAGTTGCTACTTCTCCATCAACTGTTATCCACTCATGTTCTTTTGAAAATTTAACTTCTGACATTATTCCCTCCTTTTACGTAGTTTTTTTTATAAAAAGGCATTTCACAGATACTTGCTGGAACCTTTTTACCTCTTACCTCTAAAAAAATTTTAGTGTTTGTCTTAGAAAAGTCATTGTTAATATATCCCATTGCTATCGGACCATTAACACTAGGTCCAAAAGTGCCACTTGTAACTTTTCCAATTTCATTATTTTTTTCATCAAATATCTTGACTGACTCTCTAGCTATAACTTTTGTGTCTGGTTTTATTCCAACCCTAAGCTTTGAAACACCTTCATTATATTGTTTTTTAATTAATTCTGATCCTGGAAATTCATCATTAATCCTATTTTTTGAGATTGCCCACTTAAGATTTGCTTCTATTGGGCTAGTATTTTCATCTAAGTCATGTCCATACAAACATAGTCCAGCCTCAAGTCTCAAAGTATCTCTCGCACCTAATCCGATCATCGATGATCCATTTTCAACAAGTTTTTCCACAAAACTTTCTACAATTTTATTATTAATTGAAATTTCAAAACCATCTTCACCAGTATAACCAGAACGTGTTATATAAATGTCTAAGTCGTTGTACTTAAATTGACTACCATTCATAAATTTCAATTTAATCACCCCTGGTACAATTGTTTCTAAAACATCTTTTGCTTTGGGCCCTTGTATTGCTATTAAAGATAAGTTGTCTGATAGATTAATTTGATATTTTTCACCAATTTTCTTTTTTAAAATATTAAGATCAGTCTCTTTACAGGCAGCATTTAATATTATCATGTACCCATCTTTTAATTTTGTGATTATAAGATCATCGTAAATTCCTCCATTTTCTTTCATCAAAAAAGAATATTTACTTTGATTTATTGAAATTTTTGCTAAATCGATTGGGAATATTTTTTGTAAATCATTTGTTAATTCATCTCCACCTTTAAGAAATAACTGACCCATGTGAGATACATCAAATATTCCTGAGGTATTTCGTGTAGTTATGTGCTCTTTTACAATTCCGGTTTCATATTGAATTGGCATTTCATAACCAGCAAATTCTACGAATTTCGCTCCATATTTTTGATGAAGATTGTACAGAGGTGTTTTTTTCATAAAATATTAACTCTTTGCCCCCTCTGTCTATGTGCCTGAGAGATTTACTCCTTCGGCGAGAAATTTTCTCTTTCCAGAGTTAATATTTACGGTCCTTTTGCCTGAGAGTTTCCGGGGTGGTTGCTCCTTCGGCGCCACATTAAAGTGGTCTCTCCCGATAATTATTTTATAACATAAACTTAAAAAAATGATAGCCTTTTAAGATTGTAATGAAGACTTATTTTTTTTTAAAAGTGGTAAAAATTGAAGCAAAACAGCAATAATTACCACACATCCACCTATAAGAACCATTGCGGGTGGTTGCTCATTAATAAAAAGCCAAGCCCAAAGGGGTCCCAAAACAGCCTCCGTTAACATTATGATTCCCACTAATGCTGATGGTGTCCGTCGTGCCCCAATAGTAATTAAGATAAAGCCAAAACCTAATTGAAAAAATCCTGCTAAAAAGCCTAAATAAATATCATAAAAAGAAATAATAATTTTTCCAGAAACCAGATAACCAATCGTCATTGCAATTATCCCTGCAACTAGTTGTAATGGTACCATATCAACATTAGGATGTTTTCTTATAATCAAAATCAAAATTGCAAATGAAATGGGCATTATAAAAGCTGCAATATTACCTGACAATTGTCCTGGAGATAAAGAGGTACCAACCATTAAAATAATTCCTGAAATTGCTAAACCAATTGAAAATAAAGTTAGTTTTGAAATTTTTTCTTTTAAAAATAAATATCCAAATATTGCTAAAAATATTGTTTGAGTTTGAATTATAAAGTTTGTGTTTGCAACAGTAGTATTATACATAGCAAATACATATCCACAAAAACCTGTCGATAATACTAAACCACCAACTAATCCAGGAACTCCAGAATTAATGAAAGCAGTAAAAACTTTCTTTCGATATGTCAGTATTAAAAAAATACTTACAACTAATATAAAGAAAATTGATCGCCAAAATAGAATTTGCCATAAATTTGCGCCTTGAAATGATTTAATGATCAATCCTCCAAAACTTAAACTTAAAGCTCCTAAAAAAACCAAAAATGGACCAGGTAATTTAGATATAATTTTCATTAAATTTGATTTAAAAGATTTTCTGTTTCCATTTGATATAATTTATAAAGTTTTTCAGCTTCCTTTAATTCAATTAATTTAAATTTTATTTTTTTTCTTGAAGGTGTTTGAGCTAACCTATCATAATCAGCACTTATAACTGCACCTATTTTTGGATATCCTCCAATAGTTCCGTGGTCAGATAACATAATAATTGGGTTACCATCTGCAGGAACTTGAATAACTCCTTTAGTAAGACCTTCTGACCTAATATTTGTCTCTTTTAGATTTTTAATTATAGGTCCTTTAAGTCTCATACCCATTCGATCAGAGAGTTTTGAGACTATAAATTCTTTAGAAATAAGATCTTTTATTGATTGTTCAAAAAAATAATTAAAATTGGTTCCTTTTAATATCCTGATATATTCAATTTTTGAATTGATATATTTTAGACTTTTATTGATATAATTATCTCCAAAATCATTAATAAAAAAATTTTGATTTTTTGAGATTTTATTTCCATTGTTTGCGCCAACACTTGCTCTTACTGTAGTAGAAAAACTTCCAAAATTTTTTTTTAATTCAAAACCACCACTTACAGCAAAATATCCGTAAACTGAGTTATTAGTTGATATAATATCTATTTCATCATTTTTCGACAAAAAATATGTTTTATAACAATCACCATTTATTAATTTACCATTTTTTTTTATATTAAAATTTATGTCACCTGATATCGCAAAATTTATATTACCACCCTCAATTTTTATCAGTGGCCCCTGGTACGCAAATTCAATAACTGCTTCATTATTTTTATTTCCAACTAATTTATTAGCGATCAAGTAGTTTCTTTTATCCATTGCACCGCTAAAGGGTAAGCCTATGTGGTAAAAATTGCTCCTTCCTAAATCTTGAAAAGTTGAATTTATCCCCTCTCTTAAAATTTTAATTTTATTTATTTTCATTAAGTTTGAGGTATTCCTTTTTGTTAATTTCGTAGAATAAAACTTTATCACCAGGATTTATTAAAGTCGGTTGTTTCTCGCTTAATTGATCAAAAATTTTTATAGGGGTTCTACCTAAAATATTCCATCCGCCAGGACTTTCAAAAGTATAAATATTTGTAAATTGTTCTGTTATACCTACAGCACCTTTAGGAACTTTAACTCTTGGTGTTTCAAGTCTTTGGAATCTAATTTTTTTATCAATATCGCCTAAGAAAGGCATTCCAGCAATAAATCCCGTCATATAACAAAAATATTCTTTTTTAAAATATTTTTCTAAAATTTCTTTTTTGGTTAAATTTAATTTTAATGAAAGTCTTTCTATATCAAGGGCAAATTCATCATCACAACAAGTTGGTATTTTGATAGTTTTTTGATTTTGTTTGACATCGCTCTCAGAAATCTTGATGTCCTCAATCTTTTTTTTAAGCTCTGTAAAGTTTAGTACATTTAAATCAAATGAGATTATAAGTTTATTATAAGAGGGAGTTAAATTATTAATTCCATATATATTTTGCTTCTTTATATTCTCAAAATACTTAATTACTTTAATGTTTGTTTTCTGATCAACTTCATTTCCAAAATCACAATACAGTGCTGCGTCACCAAGATTTAATATATTTTTAATCATGAAATGTTATACTTTATCAATGAACAGTATGGAAATTAATATTAATTGTGATTTAGGAGAAAAATCTAAACATCACTCAAACGTCAATGATCCAAAATTATTAGAAATTGTTAATTCAGCAAATATTGCGTGTGGCTACCATGCTGGTGATCATGAAACAATGAGCAGTACTATTTTAGTTTCAAAGGAAAATGCAGTCAGTATTGGTGCTCATCCATCTTTTAATGATCCTGAAAATTTTGGCAGAAAAAGACTTAATCTTTCTAAAAATGAAATTGAAAAACTAATTATAGACCAATATGAAATTCTTCAAGCTATCGCTGAGAAACATAATGAAAATGTAACCCATATTAAGCCCCATGGTGCATTAAATAATATGGCGTGTGAAGATATTAATTTAGCAACTATTCTTGCAAATATAATTTATAAACTAAATAAAGATTTAATTTATCTTGTTCCAACAGGTTCAAAAATGGAATTAGCAGCAAAAAAATTAAATATGAAAATTGCTTGTGAAATATTCGCTGATAGAAATTATGAAGATGATGGAAATTTAGTTTCTAGATCAAAACCAAATGCATTAATAACAGATCCTGATATAGCTAAAAAACATGTCTTATCAATGGTCAAAAATCAAGCTATCAATTGTTATTCAGGTAAACAAATCCCTTGCGAAATAGACTCTGTATGTATTCACGGTGATAATGAAAATTCCTTAAATACAGCCAAAGCAATTAGAGAGAACCTTTTAAAAAATAAATTAAGTTTAAAAGCTCTTAATAAAATGAGAAAATTTAGCTTATGAAAAATATAAAATTTATAATTTTATTTTTTTTGACAATTTCAATATTATTTAAGGCTCATGCATATGAAGGTAAAGGAGAAGATTTAGGTAGAGAAGGTCCTCCGCCTGCAGGACCTTACAAATTAGGTTTTAAAGAGTTAGAAAGAGCAATAAAAACAGAAAAAAAAGGTAAAATTAAAAAAGCTAAAATAAAATTTGAAAAAGCTTTAAATTACCTTTTAAAAGCAAACGCTGAAGATCCTGCTAATCCTGATATTTTAAACTATTTAGGTTTATGCAGTGCAAAATTAGGATTTGATGAGAATGCTGAAATTTATTACCTTTTAGGTTTAGAGTTAAATGATCAGCATAATAGTATTAAATACAATCTTGGAGTTTTTTATAAAAACCAAAATAGAATTAGTGACACTAAGGAAATACTTAATTCTCTTAAAAATTGTGGTTGCAAAGAATATGAAAATTTAAAAATGCTAATAAACTGAGCAAAATTAAGGTGTAAAATTGTCTCCTAGTTAAAAAGATAGTTGTTAAAAAAAAATTTAATTTTTATATTGCTATAATGTTTAAAAAAATTAACATTTTTATTGTTGTGTTTTTGTTATCAACTGTAGTAGCTTTTTCTGCTGGATCACCAGGCGATTCAGATGGTGGAAATGAAGGAAAAATTTCTAAGTTTAAAGAAGGACATAAATTAGTTCTCTCAGGTAAATATTTAGAAAAAAAAGCAGATAAATTTAAAAAAAAAGGAAAAATTGAGAAAGCTGAAAAAAGTTTAGTCAAAGCAAAAAAAAAGTATGAGAGAGCCTTCAAAAAACTGTTGGAATCTAACAAGGAAAAGCCAAATCAACCTAATACACTTAATTATCTAGGTTTTACTAGTAGAAAGTTAGGCAATTTTGAAGATGCTGAAAAATATTATTTAGCTGGTCTAAAAATTAAACCAGATCATAAAGGAATTAATGAGTACCTTGGGGAACTTTATCTAAATACAAATAGGAAACAAAAAGCAATTGAGCGTTTAAATATTTTAAAAAGCTGCAATTGCAAAGAATACACTAAGCTTAAAGAAATTATCGACGGTGAAAGAACATCAAAATACTAATAAAATTTTAATTCTTAATATTGAATAATTTTTTTTTTGTAATATAAATTAATTTTGATTGAAGAACTTGTAATATTAACTCAAATTATATTTATTGATATAATTTTGGCAGCTGACAACGCAATTATAATAGGATTAATTGCTGCGAATTTTGTACCTAAAAATAGAAGACAAATAATACTTTGGGGTGTTGCTGGAGCGTTGGTATTCAAGGTAGTATTTGCCTTATTCGCAACTTATTTATTTAAATTTTATTTTATAAAAATTCTTGGTGGTCTATTATTAATATGGATTGTATATGATCTTAAAAAAGATTTATTTGAAATAAAGAAAGTAAAATCACCAACAAAAAAAATCAAAAGAACCGTCATATATACAAAGTGTATATAAAGTACTTTTTGCCGATATAACGATAAGTTTCGACAATGTTATTGGGGTAGTTGGTGCATCTAAAGGACATTTTGGTTTTATGATATTTGGTTTAGTTTTATCTGTAGTTTTAACTGGTGCCCTAGCGACCGTTCTTGCAAATTATATTCAAAAACATCTATGGATTGCGTATGTAGGCTTAGGATTCATTTTGCTAGTTGCGCTTCAATTAGTTATTGGAGGTTTGGTAGATTTAGAAATACTTTCAATTAACGAAAGCTTTAAAAAATATTTTTAGTAAGAATATTTTTTAGTTGGATATTTTCTGGATTTGACCTCATTTTTAAATTTTAATAATGCAGAGTTTATAATTTTTTTAATATTTATATATTTTTTAACAAACTTTATTTTTGCATCTGTTAAACCTAAAATATCATCTGTTACTAAAACTTGACCATCGCAATGAACAGAAGCCCCTATACCAATAGTAGGAATTCTTATAAGTTTTGTAATTTTTTTAGAGATATCACTATAAACACATTCTAAGACCATTCCAAAAGCCCCACTTTGCTCTAAGGCTTGAGCATCTCTAATTAGCATTTTCCTTTCTTTATCTGTTCTACCTACCGATTTAAACTTTCCTTTCACTGTTTGCGGCGTTAAGCCAATGTGACCTAAAACAGGTATTTTATTTTTTACTAAATGACGAACTACATCTTTTACCCGCACTCCTCCCTCTACTTTGACCGCATCACAATTCGTTTCCTTAATTGCTTTTTTTGAATTTTTTAGTGCTTCAGACTTGTTTCTGTAAGTATTGTAAGGAAGATCAATTACTAAAAGACTTTTCTTAACACCCATTCTTACACTTTTTGTATGTTCTAGCATCATTTTAAGATTAACTTTTCTAGTTGTTTTATAGTTATAAAGAACTGATCCTAGAGAATCTCCTACAAGAACTATATCGGCATGATTATCTACAATTTCTGCAATATTTTTTGAGTATGCAGTTAAACAAACAATTTTGGATTTATTTTTTTTATTAATAATTTTTTTAATTTTACTATTCATTACTCTAATTCTATTGTGCTAGGTGGTTTAGATGTTATGTCATAAACCACTCTATTAATACCTTTTATATTATTTATTATTTTGTTTGAAACAAGCTGCATGAACTCTTTTTTAAAGTTAAAGGTGTCTGCTGTCATTCCATCCTCAGAAGTAATTGCTCTTAGTAAACACATATATTCATATGTTCGATTATCACCCATGACCCCAACAGTTTTCACAGGTAACAACGCGGCATAAGCTTGCCATATATCTTTATATAAATTGTGGTCTCTCAATGCATTAATAAATATATCATCCGCTTCCTTTAAAATTTTTACTTTATCTTGTGTAATCTCTCCAGGTATTCTTATTGCTAAGCCAGGACCAGGAAATGGATGTCTTAATACAATCTCTCTAGATAATTTAAGTTCTAAACCTAATTTTCTTACCTCGTCTTTAAATAATAGTCTTAATGGCTCGACTAGTTTTAATTTCATTTTTTTTGGTAATCCTCCAACATTATGATGAGATTTTATTTTAGAAGTTTGACTGCCTGTTACAGATTTACTTTCTATTAAATCTGGATAAAGAGTTCCTTGAGCTAAATATTTAACATTTTTAATTTTTTTTGCGTATTTTTCAAAAATTTTAATAAATAAATTTCCTATTATTTTCCTTTTTTTTTTCAGGATCATTAACTTTTTTTAATTTATTTAAAAAAAGGTTTTTAGCATCCACATAAATAAGATTAATTTTAAATTTCTTTCTGAATGTTTTAACAACCTGCGTTTCTTCGTTTTTCCTTAATAATCCGGTATTAACAAAAACACAAGTTAGTTGTTTGCCTACAGCATTATGGATTAACTTTGCAACAACACTACTATCGACTCCTCCTGATAAAGCACAAATTACTTTTGATTTACCAACTTTTTTTCTAACATCTTTGACTAGTCTTAGTTTTTGATTCTTCAAAGACCAATTTTTTTTTATCATGCAAATGGAAAAAAGAAAATTTTTAAGAATTATCTTTCCTTTTTCAGTATGTGTTACCTCAGGATGAAACTGTATGCCATAAAGTTTTCTTGAGGAATTTTCAACAATTGAAAACTTAGAAGTTTCTGTTTTTGCAATTGCTTTGAAACCTTTAGCTAATTTTGTAACTTCGTCGGCATGACTCATCCAAACATTATTTGATCCTTTTTTATCAAAAAAATTATCAGTAAGTATGCTCTTGGACAATCTTTTAAGTTTTGCTAAACCAAATTCTCTACTCTTTGCTTTTTTAACATTACCGCCCAATTCTTTAGAAATAACTTGGTGGCCAAAACAAATTCCCAAAATTGGGATTTTCCATTTAAATATATCCTTTCTAAACTTAACCTTTTTGGATTGATAAACATTTAAGGGACCGCCTGATAATATTATTCCCTTCACATCTGTTTTATTTATTTTTGAACTTAGTTTTTTGTGGCTAATTATTTCTGAAAATACTCCTAACTCTCTTATTCTTCTTGCTATAAGTTGAGTAAATTGCGAACCAAAATCAATAATTAAAATTTTATTTAAATTATTGTTAAGATCCATTTTTTGGTTCTATATCTGCTAATGATTTTTCTATTTGATCAACTTCTTTACAAAGTTTTTTACAAATTATTAAAAAGTTTTCTTTAAGGTCTTTTACTTTAGCATAATTTGATTTTTTAAGCTCAAAATTTATCATTAAATGCATTGCTTCTTCATTAGTAGGATCTAACAATAATGTGGTATTTAAATTTTTAATTTCTTCTTTTTCATTTTCTTCATTTTTATAAATTTTTGCTAAATATAAATAAGATTCTGCATCTTTTGGATTAAATACAATATTTCTTTGAAACAAGAATTTAGAATCCTCATATTTTTTTTGATCAAATTTTTTTTTAGCTTCAATAAAAAAAGTTTTTTGATTGTGAATGGCTTGTAATAAAAAAAGTGTATACAAGCGAAAATATAAAAATAATTATTTTACCATTAATACTTTTCATCTTTTTTTACCTCATCTATATTATGTACCATACTTTCATAGAAACCTGCTTTTGTAATTTTAACAAATTTAGGTTTATTTCTTAAGTTTAAAACTTTTTTAGATCCTAGGTAACCCATTGATGATTTTAAACCCCCTATTAATTTAAAAATTATTTTATCTACTGGACCTTTAAACTTTACAAAACCTTCGACACCTTCTGGAACATATTTAGATTTATCTTTTTGTTTAGATTGAAAATATCTATCTGCTGATCCTTTGTTCATTGCACCTATAGAGCCCATACCTCTGAAAACTTTAAACATTTTTCCATTTTTTTTTAAAATTTTGCCTGGTGACTCAATACTTCCAGCAAATAAAGAACCAATCATTACTGCATCTGCTCCTGCTGCAAGTGCTTTTGCAATATCTCCAGAAAATTTTATACCGCCATCTGCGATTATTTTAATTTTTTTGTTTTTTTAAACCTTTTTTTTACATTAATTATAGCGCTTAATTGAGGGACACCAATTCCTGCAACAAGTCTTGTTGTGCATATGGAGCCAGGACCAATACCAACTTTAACTATATCTACACCCAAATTTGCCAGAAAATTTGCAGCTTCAGCAGTTGCAATATTTCCAGCACATAAAAGTGTTTTTTTACTTTTATTTTTTTTAATCTTTTTTATTATTTCTTTTACTTTTTTTGTATGTCCGTGCGCAGTATCAACAACGATCATATCCACTTTTTCTTTAAGGATCGCAATAGCTCTTTTTGATTCTAGATCTCCAGCACCAACAGCTGCGCCAACTTTTAAATTTTTTGATTGAACTTTTTTTATTTCCTTTATTTGATTATCAATTGTTAAGTTTCTATGTATAACGCCTATACCGCCTGCTTTAGCTATGGCTATAGCCATTTTAGATTCTGTCACAGTATCCATTGCGGAAGATAATAAAGGAATGTTTATTTTAAAGTCATTTCTTAGATAGGTTGATGTATCTACCTGTGATGGCAAAATTTCTGAATACTTTGGTGCAAGTGTTACGTCATCAAAAGTAAGTGCTTCTTTTATGGGATCCATGATCTTATATATACGATTCTTATAAAAATAAAAGAGGACTTAACGTAATATCTTACAAATTATAAAACTTTCTTTAGAATCTTTTCTGCTTGATGGCGGTTTAAAAACTCTTACTTCTTTAAATATTTTTTTAGCCTCAGAGACTACCTCATTAAAACTAGAACCCATAAATAACTTAGATATAAATTTCCCCTTATGATTTAGTTGATTTTTTGCAAAAATCATCGCATCTAAGCAAAGCTCTCCTGTTACAATGGAATCAAGGTTTTTATTTCCTGTAGTGTTAACTGCCATATCTGAGACAACTAAATCCACTTTTTTATCGAAGTGTTCTATTATTTTTTGCTTAGATTCTTCCTTTGAAAAATCACCAATTATTTGATGCACTTTGTTTATTTTTTTGAATTCTAATAAATCAATTGCCAGTATTTTACCATTAAGTATTTTTTCGGAAAGATATTGAGACCAGCTTCCTGGAGCAGCACCAAGATCAATCGCCGTGTGAACTTCTTTTAAGATTTTAAATTTTTGATCTATTTCCTCTAATTTATAAATTGCCCTTGATCTATAACCTTCTATTTTTGATTTTCGAACATATATGTCTCTATGTTGTTTATTTATCCAATTTTTTGAAATTTTATTTTTTTTCAACTAATGGCCAAATCTTAAGCTCTTTGATATGCTTTTATTTTCTAAAGTTTTAATTTGAATTTTAACAGAACTATCTACTCTCATATCTTTTTTTTTATCCCAAATGCCTGCCGCAAGATGCATAATTCCAATTTTAGTATTTGGCAAATAAGGCTCTACAAACATACGTTCTTTTTCATCAAACTTCGGTAATAGATTACTTGCAATCCAATTACAATTTAATGGAAGAAATTCTGTCTCAACATTATCAATATAAATGCTCATATTAATTGCTAAACCTTCAGAACCAAATATTTGTCCAGATTTGAGTGTAGTTTCTAAATTTTTTTGCCAAACATCCCAACAGCTTGAGTTTTTCTGTAATGAAAAAACACCTATATTAACGTGGGGTGCAAAAGCAAGTTTTCTTGCAGCATCCATACCTATTTTTGAACTTATCGCGTGTTTAAAATTTTGTGATTTAATTACTGCTATTTTACCAAACAACCAATTTACTTTAGACATTATTCTGTAACCTGGACCTATTGTTTGAGTAATACCTAATTTCCCATTTTCACATGCTTTAAAATATAGATCTACAGCATTCCAATCATTTACCCAGGCATCACAATCTATCCAAAGATATTTTTCATAATTCGGAAAGTATTTTGGTAAAAAAGCTCTTGAAACTTGGCTCTTTAGCCATTCTTTTCCTCTAACTTTTATTGAAGAAACTTGAATATCCCATTCAGCATTTTTAATTTCATCCACTTTAGATGAAAGTTCATTTAATTGAGCTTTTTCTAGTCCAGCATCTAAAATACATATTGCAACAGAATTGCTTTGATCAAATTGTTTAATAGAATCTATTAATTCATTTAATAAGTTAAAATAATTTGAGTCAGCAAGAGAAACTATTACATTTTTCTTCATCTATAATACGTCTTCGGGCTCATCTTCTGCTGGTAGTTTGTTTGCTAATGAACCTTTTTTTAACTTATTATAATGAAAAATACTAAAAGGTAATGCGAGAAGATAAATTGTAGAACCTAAGGCGATAACGTTGAAAGGAAATATTAATAAAAGTCCAAAAAGTGAAACAATTCCTAAAAGTAAAAAAATTGTTGTACTTCTAGGTACCACAATTTTTTTAAACGAATAAGTAGGTATCTTGCTTATTAGCAAAATTGATACAATTATAAAAAGAACTGGTGTTATTAATTTTAGATCAAAATCAAATATGTTTAAACCACTCTGTTCGTAAACTAGAGGGCTTAATACTAATATTCCACCTGCAGGTGATGGAACACCCTCAAAAAAATTATCTCTCCAGGAAGGATCCCCACCTGTATTGATATTAAACCTAGCAAGTCTCAAAGCAACGCAAACAACATAAATTAACGAGATCAACCATCCTATTTTTCCTAAAGAATTTAAAGTCCAAAAGTACATTATAAATGCCGGTGCAACTCCAAAACTTATTATATCTGTTAAAGAGTCCAGTTCCTTACCAACTTTTGATGTTCCTTTTATTAATCTTGCAATTCTACCATCGAGTCCATCTATAATAGCAGCACACACAATTGCTACAATTGCAAGTTTGAAATTTTGGTTAAGAGCAAAATTTATAGAAGTCAAACCAATACATACTCCAATTAATGTTAAAGTATTAGGTAATATTACTCTTGCACTTTTATCTGTTACAATTTTAAATTTTTTCCTTGGTTCATTCATTTTATCTTTTAGCTATTAAAGTTTCGCCTGCTCTTGTTTTTTGATTAACTTTTATAAGTGGTTTGTAATTCTCAAAGTATAAATCTGCTCTACTTCCAAATCTAATCATTCCAATTCTTTCCCCTTGTATAAGATCAGAGCTTTCTGAAGTTTCTGTTACAATCCTTCTTGCAATTAATCCTGCAATCTGTACAACAATAATATCCTCACCTTTTGAATTGGTAATTTTATAATAATTTCTTTCATTTTCCTCACTGGCCTTATCTAATGAAGCATTGAAAAACTTTCCAGGCTTATACAAAATTTCTGACACTTTTCCAGAACAAGGTGATCTATTCACATGACAATCAAAAACATTCATGAAAATACTAACCTTTGTGAATTTTTTATTTTCTAGATTTAACTCTTTTGGACCATCATTTTCCTGAACTTGTAATACCAAACCATCAGCAGGGCTTACTAAATAATCATCATCATCAATCGAATATCTTTCAGGGTCTCTAAAAAAATAATAACACCAAATCGTTAGAACCAATCCAATCAGTCCTAAGAAATTGCTTATTAGGTATAGTATAATTGTTGCAACAGCAAAAATTACTAAAAATTTATAACCTTCGTTATGAATCGGTGGAAAAATTTTGTCTATCATAATTCTATAATTGGCAATATGGTCCTAATATGTATATTAAACTCCAAAATTCAATTATTAAGATATATACTCTAATATGAGCAAAATTAAGGTTAAAAACCCCGTCGTTGAGTTAGATGGTGATGAAATGACAAGAGTGATATGGGATTTTATCAAGAACAAGCTCATACTTCCTTATCTTGAACTAGATATTAAATATTACGATCTTGGAATAAAAAGTAGAGACAACACGTCAGATAAAATTACTATTGATTGTGCACATGCAATTAGAAAATATGGTGTAGGTATTAAGTGTGCCACAATTACCCCTGATGAAGCAAGAGTTGAAGAATTTAAACTAAAAAAAATGTGGCGGTCGCCTAATGGAACTATACGAAATATTTTAGGAGGAACTGTTTTCAGAGAACCAATACTTTGTAAAAATATTCCAAAGTTAGTGCCAAGTTGGGAGAATCCAATTTGTATTGGAAGACATGCGTTTGGAGATCAATATAGAGCAACAGATTTTCAAGTTCCAGGAAAAGGTAAATTAGAAATAAAATGGACGTCAGAGGATGGAAAAGATAAAAAAGAATTTGAAGTTTTTAATTTTCCTGGTCCAGGAGTAGCTCTTTCAATGTATAATTTAGATCAGTCTATTATAGACTTTGCAAGATCTTGTATGAATTATGGTCTAAATAGAAAATGGCCAGTATTTCTGTCAACTAAAAACACAATATTAAAAAAATATGATGGAAGATTTAAAGATTTATTTCAAGAAGTATATGAAAAAGAATTTAAAGAAAAATTTAAAGAAAGAAAGATAACGTACGAACACAGACTTATCGATGATATGGTTGCGTGTGCTATGAAGTGGAATGGAAATTATATATGGGCATGTAAAAATTATGATGGAGACGTTCAATCTGATACTGTTGCTCAAGGCTTTGGTTCATTGGGTTTAATGTCTAGTGTGTTAATGAGTCCAGATGGAAAGACTATAGAAGCAGAAGCTGCTCATGGAACTGTTACAAGACATTATAGATTACATCAACAAGGAAAAGAAACTTCTACCAATCCTATTGCATCAATTTTTGCGTGGGCAAGAGGTCTTTATCATAGAGCAAAACTAGATAATAATGAGGATTTAAAAAAATTTGTAAAAAGCCTAGAGAAGACGTGTATACAAACAGTCGAATCAGGTTCAATGACAAAAGATTTAGCAATTTTAGTAGGTCCATCAACTAAATATTTAACTACTAATGAATTTTTAGATGTAATAGATGGAAATTTAAAAAAAAGACTAAATCAAAGCCTTTAAACTTTTTAAAGCATCATCAATTTTATTTTTATTTACTCCGCCTGCTTGAGCAAAATCTGGTCTTCCTCCACCACCTTTACCTCCGATAATCTCTGAAGCATTTTTAACAAGTTTAACAGCATCATATTTATTTTTTAATTTATCTGTTACACCTACGGCTAAACCTACTTTGTCATCTTTACTTGCAAATATAATAACTATCCCTTCACCAATTTCTTTTTTTCCACTATCAATTAATCTTCTTAATTCTTTGGGTGGAAGCCCGTCAATTTTTTGCATTCTTATGATTACTCCATTAATTTTTTCATCTTTAATGATATTTTTTGATTTATTATTTATAATTTCATTAATTGATAACTTTTCTAATTCTTTATTTAATTCTTTAATTAAATCTTTTTTATTTTCTTTATTTAAATTAAGCTTTCCACCGAGTTTTTTAATTTCGTCAGATAAAATTTTAATTGTTTCATCATCCTTTTGTTCAGAAAGACTAGATTGTTTTTCTTTATTTTTTAAAAATTCATCTAATTGTTTATCTCTTAAAGCTTCAACTCTTCTCACGCCCGCTGCTATAGCTGATTGACTAACTACTTTAAAATTACCAATATCGCTGGTATTTTTTACATGTGTTCCACCACATAATTCAGTAGAAAAATATTTATTTCCTTCTTCACCCATAAAGACAACTCTAACTTCATCCCCATATTTTTCTCCAAATAATGCTAATGCACCATGAGCTATACCCTCTTTTGGTGTCATAATTCTTGTTATTACCTCAGATTTTTTATTTATTATTTGATTCACATATTGGTCTATTTTTATCATTTCATCTGCTGAGATTGGCTTCATATGACTAAAATCAAAACGAAGTCTATCAGGCGCTACTAATGATCCCTTCTGCATAACATGAGTACCAAGTATCCGTCTTAAAGATTCATGTAATAAGTGTGTTGCTGAATGATATGCTTTTACATTTGCTCTTCTTTCAGTATCAATTTTTAATTCTACACTATCCTTTAAATTGAAATTCCCCTTTTCTACCTTTCCATAATGAACAAATAAATTACCAAGTTTTTTTTGAATATCTGAAACTTTAAATATATTTTTACCATTTGAAATTGTACCTAAATCTCCGACTTGTCCTCCAGATTCTGCATAAAAGGGTGTCTGGTTTAAAATCATCATACCTTCATCACCTTCTTTTAAATTCTCAGATTGTTTATTATTTTTTATTAGACTTAGAATTACTCCCTCTGCTTGATTAGATTCGTAACCTAAAAATTCCGTTGAACCTATTTTGTCCTTAATTCCAAACCATATTTCATCAACTGAACTATCACCAGATCCTTTCCAGTTTTTTTTTGCTAGTTCTTTACTATCTTTCATTAATTTATGAAACTTGTCATGATCTAATCCAAGTGATTTGTTTTTAAGAATGTCCTCTGTTAAGTCTAATGGAAAGCCATAGGTATCATAAAGCTTGAATGCCACTTCCCCTGGAAGAACTTTATCTATTTTTTCAATCTCATCATCTAATATTCCCATTCCTCTTTCTAATAGAACTAAAAATTTCTCCTCTTCCATTTTTAGAGTTTCTTTTATTAAAGATTGTGCTCTTTCTAATTCAGGATAATTACTAGACATTTCTTTTACTAAAGTTTTAAAAATATTATAAAAAATTGGTTCTTTTGCTCCTAGAAGATGCGAGTGCCTCATGCCTCTTCTCATAATCCGTCTTAAAACATAACCTCTGCCTTCATTGGAAGGAAGAACACCTTCGGCTAGTAAAAAAGAACTGGCTCTTAAATGATCAGCAATAACTCTAAAACTAGATAGGTTTGAATCAGAAGGTTTTACTTTTACTGTGTCGGAGATTGAATTAATTAATTTAAGGAAATGATCTGTTTTATAATTATCATGCGTTCCTTGTAGCAAAGCTACTATTCTCTCTAAACCCATTCCCGTATCAACGGAGGGTTTTGGTAAATCAATCCTTTTTTCTTTGGTTATCTGTTCATATTGCATGAAAACCAGGTTCCAGATTTCTATATATCTGTCACCGTCTTGATCTTTTGTACCAGGTAGTCCTCCTTGAAGATGATCACCGTGATCATAAAATATCTCAGAACACGGACCACAAGGGCCTGTTTCCCCCATTGACCAAAAGTTATCTGAAGTTGATATTCTAATTATTCTATCCTCGCCAAAACCTGTGATTTTCCTCCATAAATTAAAAGCTTCATCATCTTCATTAAAAACTGTGAAGTAAAGTCTATTCTTATCTAGTCCAAAATCTTTTGTAATTAAATTCCAAGCTAGTTCAATTGCTCTTTCTTTAAAGTAATCTCCAAAAGAAAAATTTCCCAACATTTCAAAGAATGTGTGATGTCTTGGCGTGTAGCCTACATTTTCTAAATCATTATGTTTTCCACCTGCTCTTACACATTTTTGAGAAGTCGTTGCTCTTTTATAATCTCTTTTTTCAAGTCCAGTAAATACATTTTTAAACTGAACCATACCTGAATTAGCAAACATTAATGTTGGATCGTTATTTGGAACGAGATTGCTCGAGTCAACAATCGAATGACCGTTTTTCTCAAAATATTTTAGGAACGCAGTTCTTATTTCGTTTAATGATTTGTCAGCCATATTTTAAAAATACAGCTTTTTTAATTGATGTCTAGTAAACAGTAGGGAAAAAAGGCGCTTAAAATAAGCGCCTTTTTAGATAACTAAAAGTTAATTCTTTTCAGGGTTTGTTTCTTCTTTTGCTTCTGCTTTTACTTTTTCTTGATCAATAGGGTTTCCCTCAATCTTTTTTGAAATTAAGCCTGCTTTTTCTCTTATAGCCATCTCAATTTCTGCAGCAGCTTTTGGATTTTGCTCAAGGTAAAGTTTTGCATTTTCTTTTCCTTGTCCTATTTTTTCACCTTTGTAAGCATACCATGCGCCGGCCTTTTCAACTATTTCTGCTTTAGCACCAAGATCTATAAGTTCTCCTGTTTTACTTATTCCTTTGCCATACATTAGATCGAATTCTACTACTTTAAAAGGTGGTGCAACTTTATTTTTAACAACTTTCACTCTTGTTGCGTTTCCTATGATCTGTTCTTTATCTTTAATTGCACCTATTCTTCTAATATCCATTCTAACAGATGAATAGAATTTAAGCGCATTTCCTCCAGAAGTTGTTTCTGGACTTCCAAACATAACACCAATTTTCATTCTTATTTGATTAATAAAAATTACCATCGTGTTTGTTCTAGATATAGATCCTGTTAATTTTCTAAGAGCTTGGCTCATCAATCTTGATTGCAATCCAACATGATGATCGCCCATTTCACCTTCAATTTCAGCTCTTGGTGTAAGTGCAGCTACAGAATCAACTACTAGAACTGACATTGAACCAGATTTTATTAATGTATCTGTAATTTCTAATGCCTGTTCACCAGTGTCTGGTTGAGAAATTAATAGTTCTTCAGTATTTACACCTAATTTCTTAGCATAAACTGGGTCTAATGCATGTTCAGCATCAACAAACCCACATATACCACCTGCTTTTTGTGCTTCTGCAACAACTTGCAACGCAAGCGTTGTTTTTCCAGAAGATTCTGGACCATAAATTTCAATAATTCTTCCTTTTGGCAGACCACCAATTCCTAAAGCTAAGTCTAAACTTAACGAACCTGTTGAAATAGACTCAACGTCCATTGCTTTTTGTTGGCCTAATTTCATTACAGATCCTTTACCAAAATTATCTGTAATTTGACTGATTGCAGCTTCTAAAGCTTTGTTCTTTTCTTTACTTTCTGTATCTTTTTCTTTTGCGGATTTAACCACTTTTAAGTTGTTTTTAGTCATTTAATGCCTCTTTTTTTTGCGTTTTTATCACTCGAATCATGATATTAAATGTACACATTTTGTTCTCATTGGCAAGAAATTAATTTAATTGAGCGAAAATACACAAAAATAGCCTATTTATTGAGACCTAAGTAGTCAGCGCTTAAAATACCAGCTGATTGAAGTAATTTAAATTTTGATAATAAGAATTCTCTCTCAGAATTAGCGAGGCTAATCTGAGAATTTAATAATATAGAATTTGATTGGATAACATCTAACGTAGATCTTCCTTTGCCACTTTCATATTCAGCTGTAATTCCTTCATTTGCAATTTCTGCCGCATTAACTTGTAATTTAACAGACTCTAGCATGCTAGCATTAGATTTCATATTTGACCAAGCGGTAGTAACTTTAGTCTCATTAATTCGTATGGCATTATCTAATAATAATTTTTTTCTATTTCTTAAGTTTTTAGATTTATTAAGACCAGCATAATTTTTTCCTCCAGAAAAAATTGGCCATGATACTGTTGCTTGAACAGTTTCTTTATCCTGTTGATCAAGTGTAGAGCTTAAATCATCTGTCTCTTTTGACTCAAATGACAAAGTTGCAGAAGGTGATAAATCAGATTGCGAAATTTTTACATCTTGTTCTGATTGCTCATACTCTAGTTTTGCAATTATAAGTTCTGGATTTTTAGTTTGAGAAATATTAATCGCATTTTCTAAAGTCATTGGAATTTTAAAGTTAAGATCAGATTTTTTGTTTAAACTAAAAGTATCTTGAATTGGACCAATTACATTTTCGTAATTAAGTCTTGCAGTTACAACTGCATTCTTTGCTTGAATAAAATTTGCTTGAGCCTCAGCCAAAGAGGATTCTGATTGTGCAAGGTCTGCTACACTTACTTCACCTCTATCAAGTCTAATTCTATCAGTTTCAACTTGTCTTTCTAATAGGCCAACATTTCGCTCATTAATTGAAAACTTTTCGTTAGCTAAAATCATTCCAGAAAAAGCTTCAACTGCTTTAAGTAATATTTCTTGTTCGGATTTAAGTAATTTAGCATCAGCTAAATCTAAACCCAATTTGCTTTTTTTAAAATCAGCAACACCACCAAAACCTTTAAATATTTTTTGCTCAATTTTAACTGATCTTGTTTCAGGATTAACGTCAGTAATTGTAGCACTTGTACCATCTTGATTGGTCAACTTAGAGGTGTCCTCGGAACTTTTAGAACCTGATAGCGTCACAGAAGGTAAAAAATCGCTTCGAGAGATATTAAGATCAGATTTGGAAACTTTAATATTCTCTCTTTCAGCATTTAGTTCAGGATTATTCTGATAAGCTTCTTTTAATGCTTGAGATAAATTTATTGCAAAAGCACTTGAAGAAAAAAAGTAAATTGACAATAAGATTATTAATATTTTTTTCATTTATTATATTTGAGTTTTGTAATTTGATGATGTCCATTTAATGACATCACAATTGATGAGTATTTTGTTGCAGTTTTAAACATATGTTCAGTAATTCTTTGATATGTCATCATAAAATTTAATACTTCTTGTTTATTCATTACTTTCAAATTTTTTTTATTTTTATTTGTAATTTTAAGTTTTTTCTCTTGGACCAATCTCCACTTCCTTAATAAAGCAAAATTTTCTGCTTTCAAATACAATAAGCAATCCATCATGCTATGAAACTTTTTATACTTGTTTTTGAGGTTTAAATTTACGTATTTTCTCCATTTCATAGATTGATCATTTAATCTTTCTAAAGAATTGATTGGTTTTATAAGTTGTTTTTTGCTTTGTGATTTTGCCCCAACACACCAACCTTCAAATATTACAATATCTGGTTTTGATTTGATTTTATACCACCTATCTTTTGAAACTCTATCATCGACTGATTTATCAAACTTTGGCAAAGTTAAGGCTTTAACTTTTTTTGCTTTCACTTTTCTAAATAAATTTAACATCATATCAATATCATGAGTTCCTGGAACTCCTCTAGTTTTTAACAATGGGTGGACTTTTTTAGACAAAATAATTCTTTCTTTTCGTGTTTTATAAAAATCGTCAATCGAAATTTTAAATACATTCAATTTGAAGTACTTTTCTAGTATTATTTTAATAATAGACGAAATTGTTGTTTTCCCTGTTCCTTGACCCCCCGATAAACCAACAATCATAGTTTTGTTTTTTTTCACTTTTTTAGCCATCCAAAAACAAACTGGTATAAGGAAAGACCTTAACATTTTATCTTTATTTTTAAATTTTTCGCTAGAGATTTCCTGAGTTGATATAAAACTATAACAAGGTTTTTTGACTTTATTTAAACATGCAGAAATTTGGGACATTTTATTTTTTATCTAAAGGATGATTACGACCGTTATTAACTAAAATATCTTTAAATTGAAAAACATCGATATCATCTATACAAGCAACATTTATTCCATAAATTTTCGGATTTATTCTTGGTCTATTATGTGTATGAATTCCGCAGTTCATGCAAAAATAATGTTTAGCAGTATTAGTATAAAATTGATAAAGTTTTAAAGAATCTTCTCCTTTAGTTAATTTAAAATCATTTTCACCCAATACTCCAATTACATATCCCTTTTTTTTACAGATAGAACAATTGCACCTCATTATTTTTTCAATTCCATTGTCTGGAATATTTACTTCAGCTTCAACATTTCCACAGTGGCATTTTAATTTTTTTATCATTATTTTTTCCTATCTAATATATGATTATGTCCATCATTTATTCTTACTTTAAATTTAAATAACTCATCTTCAGTTACTCCATTTAAACATCCTACATTTATACCATATGTATTAGGATCTGCTCTTCTTTGATTGTGAGTGTATATTCCACAATTAGTACAAAAATAATGTTTTGCAACATTTGTCTTAAATTGATAAAATTTTAATAACTCTTCCCCTTTTGTCACCTTCAAATCTTTTTTATCAATCACAGTACTTATTGCTCCCTTTCTTTTACACATAGAACAATTACATCTATAAAGATCTTCTAAGCCTTTAGTTAAATTCACTTCGATTTCGATTTGACCACAATGACAATTCAGTTTTTCCATAATTTTTATCTAAGCAATCTATCCCTTGTCTAAGTTATCCACAATCCAACAAAATGTAGTTTGGATGTTCACGTTTTGATTCACTTTTGATTCAGTTCCAGACTCAAAATACAACCTATTTGACACCATTGAATAAGTGTTGTACTAATAAGAACAAAATAGGAACATTTATTATGAAGCTGACTATACCTTATTATTTACACAAAGCAGGAGCTGGTTTTCCGTCTCCAGCAACTGATTACATAGAGGAAGATATAGATCTAAACGTTCACTTAATTAAGAATGTTCCAGCAACCTTTGTGATCAGGGTTCAAGGAAAGTCAATGACTGATGTTGGAATCAATGATGGGGATATATTAGTTGTTGATAAAAGTTTGACACCTAGAAATTTCTCAACTGTAATTGCAAATGTTCATGACGAATTAGTGGTTAAAAGCTTTGTGCAAGAAAGAGATAAAAAATTTTTAACCTCAGGATCTAAAGATTTTAAAGATAGAATTTTAATCAACGAAGAAGAAGATATTTTTATTTGGGGAGTTGTAACTTATGTCATCCACTCAGTATACTAAAAAAATTGCATTAATAGATTGTAATTCTTTCTATGTTTCTTGCGAAAGATTATTTAACCCAAAAATAAGAAAAAAACCGGTTGTAGTTTTGTCTAATAATGACGGTTGTATAATTTCAAGATCTAATGAAGCAAAAGCTTTAGGCATTAAAATGGGCGAACCTTATTTTAAAGCAAAAGATATAATTATTAAAAATAAAGTAAATGTATTTTCATCAAATTACTCTTTATACGGTGATTTATCAAGAAGAGTAATGAGAACTCTAAAAAGATTTAACTCTGATATAGAGGTTTATTCAATTGATGAAGCGTTTATGGATTTATCAAACTTTTCTGATCAAGAAGTTGAAAAAGTTGGTAAGGAAATCAGAAATACTGTTTTACAGTGGACGGGGATACCAACAAGTATCGGTATAGCAAAAACAAAAACTTTAAGTAAAATTGCAAATCATATCGCAAAGAAAAAACTATCCGGTGTTACAAGTTTAATTGGCATTGAAAATCTTGATCCGATATTAGAAAAAATTGAAATAAATGATGTGTGGGGAGTTGGAAGACAGTTAACTAAATTTTATCAAAAACATGGAGTTTATAACGCCAAGCAATTAAAAAATAAATCAAATACATGGATTAAAAAATGTTCAAATGTTTTAAGTTCAAGAACAGCCATGGAGCTTAGAGGTATACCTTGTATTGATTTAGAAACAACGCAATCAAAGAGAAAAAGTTGTGTTGTGTCTCGTTCATTTGGAAAAAGAGTTGAACATTTCCAAGAATTAAAAGAAGCAGTTGCAAGTTATTGTTTAAATGCATCTGAGAAAATTAGATCAGAAAATTTAGTTGCGAAAGCAATAACAGTTTTTGTTAGAACAAGTCCCTTCCAAAAAAACTTTGGTTACTATTCAAATTCAAAAACAATTGATTTTCCAATAGCAACAAATAATAGTATTGAAACTGTTACAGCTGCAGTTTCAATATTAGAAGATATTTTTAGACATGGTTGTCGATACCAAAAAGCAGGAGTAATGTTAACGGGGCTATCAAATGAAAATCAAAAAGAAAATTTGTTCTCATCTGAAAAAGATGAAAAAATAAATAGATTGATGAGATCAATGGATAATACAAATTACCGTTATGGAAGATCTACATTAAGTCTTGCAAGCGCAGGTGTTTACAAAAAATGGAATATGAGAAGAGAACATTCATCCAAAATTGATACAGCTGACTTTTATTCTTTACCTAAGATAAAAGCCTGAGCATCGCTATTTAAATTTCTCTTCCTTTTTGGGTTTTCTAAGAACTATACTATCCAAATAAATTCTTTGATCTTGAAGACTTTCCCAATCAGAATTCCAATAACCAATTGTTCTATGTCTATATATTCCAAATTTCATATAACCACCTGTGCAGGTATCAGCTAGTGTTTTAATGTTTTTTAAGTCAGCAATAACTTCATTATTTTTATATATTTTAAATCTTCCAGTCTCGTCTAGCTTCCAGAGAACATGAAATTTCAAATGAGTCCATTTACCTTTTAAATCATCAATCTTGCCAATTATTACCGGGTTGGAAGAGTATGCTGATTTACTAACCCAAGTGTAATAATTTTCACCTTTATACTTTGTATCTTGAGCCCAAAAATGACAGCAGTTATGACAACCTTTAGCTTTATTGTCTGTATGCATTTGACCAATTACAACAACTGCACCCTTTTCTAAACTTTGATAATCTTCATCAAAATAAACTGCATATTCATAAATATGTTCTTTATTTTTTAATCTAAGATCACCAAGGTGAACTTCTTGCCTGCTCCTATTTCCTTTGCCATCACATCCAATTTGTAATTTGGCAGATTTTCCTTTTCCACATCCAGCATCTTCTCTATTTACTGTAACTTGAATACTTGTCTTTCCTTCATATACGGGGAAGCCATCACTTTTTTTTACTTCCTTAATTCTGTTAGTTTTTTTATACGCTAAAGATAAAAATTGCTTCTTATAACCTTTTATATCTTTAAATTTAGTTTTGTGTTGATCTGCAAAACATAAATTTGAAAAAAATATAAAGATTGAAAATAGAAAGTAAAAAATTTTTTTCATTTACCTATAACAACTATAGTTAAATCATCACTTAATTTTTCAATTTTAGACGAAGTAGTAACTTCTTTTGTAATATTATTTAATTCATCATTAATATTGTTATTAAAATTATTATTAATTACTTTTTTTGAACCTTCGATACCGATTTCTTCATTATTTTCGTCTAAACTTTCAGACAATCCATCTGTAAATGCATAAAGTCTGTTACTATTTAAATTAATTCTATTAATAGAATAACTTGATTTTGCTTTTTGCACAATCACACCTAGTGGAGGAGATTTACTTTCATATTCTTCAAAATTTCCATTTTTATCTCTTACTAACGCTGGTTGATGACCAGCGTTTACCCATACTATTTCACCAGTAGTAATATTATAATTTCCAATAATTGAAGTTACAAACATTCCACTCGTTTTAGTATAAAATAAATCATTGTTCATATGAAATGCAATTTCATCTACATCAACTTTATCTCTAGCCATTATTTCAAATAAAGTTGATGCCTTAGCCATAACCATTCCTGCATGTATTCCTTTGCCAGCTACGTCTGCAATAATGAAATAAACATTATCGTTATGAGGATAAAAACTAAAAAAATCTCCTGAAACCTCTCTTGCAGCTATATTTATACCTTTTACAGGATAATTTTCTAAATTTCTTTTTGGCAAAAAGTTTTCTTGAACCTTCACTGCTAACTTAACTTCTTTGGATATTCTCGCACGCCACTTATTTTTCTCTTCTTCACTTGTCTCTAGCTTACTCATTAACTTGTTATAATAAAGACCAATTACTCCACCTGCTGTAAATGGATCTTGAGGACCTCTGATTTTGAGATCTCCAGACTCAGACTGCTTGTCTAAAATTGAAATTAGATCATGCTCAACTGAAACTGCATTGTGCTCAGCAATATTTAATCCTAACTCCTCTTGTACAGGACTTACCCGTAGAGGATAAAATTTATTTACTATACTCAAAACAAAGTAAGATGAAATAAACGTAAATAAACCGATTGATGTAATGCCAATTAATTGAATTTTAATTTGTGAAAATCTGTCTAATCCAGTATCTAAAATTGTTAAATCTGAAAATAGACCAACCGCTAAAGTTCCCCAAATACCTGCAGCTAAATGAACTGGAACTGCACCTACAACATCATCAATTTCAAACTTATTCAAAGTTTCATTTACAATGATAGCAATTATTGAACCTATTATTCCGACAAAAATTGAAATTACTGATGACATTGAATTACATCCAGCTGTAATTGCAACCAATCCTGCTAATGGACCTAAAATAATATAAAAAGGATCAGGTTTTTTATATTTAAAGTAAGAAATAGTTAAACCTGTTAACAAACCAAATGCTGCTGCTAAAAATGTATTAATTAAAATTAATGGTACTGCCTCATCCATTGCCCCATTGCTTCCTCCATTAAAACCAAACCAACCAAACCATAAAATAAGTGTTCCCAAAACTGCTAAAGGAAAACTAGATCCAGTAAACTTGCCTTTATTCGCCTCTGAATATTTACCAATTCTTGGACCCAATATAATAACTGCTGCTAAGGCAATCCATCCTCCTACTGAGTGTACAATTGTACTGCCGGCAAAATCTACAAATCCTATATCTGACAGCCAACCTGAAGATTTAACCGAACCAGTAAGATAACTCGAAGACCAGGCCCAATGGCCAACAATAGGATAAATTACTCCAGTAGCTAAAACTGTCATAATCAAATATCCATTAAATTTCATTCTTTCTGCAACAGCACCAGAAATAATTGTTGCGGCAGTTGCAACAAACATTGCTTGGAAAACAAAATAAGTCATGTATTCCGCTTTTTCTGTTTTAAAGAAAAATAAATCGGTACCAAAAAAACCGTTATATGAGGTACCAAACATAATACCAAATCCAAAAATCCAAAAAATAACTACGGAAACGCCAAAGTCTGCTGCATTTTTCAATGCAACATTGATACTATTTTTATATCTAGATAAACCGGTTTCCATACACATAAAACCTGCTTGCATAATAAAAACTAAAATTGCACAATCAATTACCCACAAGGTGTCAATATTATTTTTTAGTGTGTCTATTATTTCTTGGGACATATCTTTATTTAATTATTTATATTGGCTGATCGCCTTCTATAGCAATTCTATCCATAACTCTTTCATGTCCCAATCCTCGGCCCGGGAAGAAATCAGTTAAGCCCTGATGCTGTGTACTTCTATTATCCCAAATAGCAACAGCATTTTCTGTCCATTTAAATCTACAAGTTAGGTCTAATCTTTCTTGTTGAGCAAATAATTCTTTTAATAATTTGTTACTTTCACTTTCATCTAAACCTTCAATTCTTTTTGTATACATAGAATTAACATATAGGATTTTTTTACCTGTTTCTGGATGAGTTCTAACAATTGGATGAATATTTGAATATTCATCTAAATTACCATTACCTTCCATACCTTTGTAAGCATCGACAAATGCAGCAGCACCAAGAGAACTATGAACTGCTTTCTTGTCTTTAATTTTTTCTTTAAGATCATTATCTAAAGTTTCATAAGCCAGCTCCATATTAGAAAACATAGTGTCTCCACCAACAGGAGGAATTTTGATTGATCTTAAAATGATTACTTTAGTAGGTTTTGGATTATAACTTACATCTGTGTGCCAAGTTTCCCCCCACTGCTGTTTTTCATCTGGTTTTTTAATTATTCTAATTATTTCTGGGTATTGATCTCTTCCTTTAACATATACATGTTTTTCTAAAGGTCCAAACCGTTTTGCGAAATTAATTTGCTCCTCTGCTGAAATATTTTGATTTCTAAAAAAAAGAACTTTATGTTCCAAAAGAAGCTGGTTGATTACATTCCAATTTTCTTCTGAAGAATCTTTTAAATCTAAACCAGATATTTCAGCTCCTAATGCACCAGAAATTAAGTTAATTTTCATTATATAATCTTATCAATTATTAAAATATTGGATAGTGAATTATTCATTTCTTCCAAACTTCCTCTTTGTGAAATTATAAAAGTAGAGATTAGAAATATACCAATAAATATTACGGGTAGTATCATTATAAATGATATTTTTTGGTATATTAGAAACATATAAACTAAAACAAAAAGTATTGATCTAACTAAAACACTAAATTTAAATACTCCAATTATTGCTAGAGAATGTTTTATAAGATTTAAAAAGCTCATTTTTGAAGGACCAAAATATCTTTTTCCTCTTTCTGAGGAAATTGTCGCTTTATCATTACAGTTCTTTGCTAACGATCCCGAAAAACTACTCCATGTTGCTTTATCACTCAACATTTTTTCAATAGTTGATTTTGTTAGGCAAGTATAATTTCCAAATTTGATTGATTGTCCTGTGAAAGTATAGGTTAAAATTTTGTGAAAAAAATAACATATTTTAAATAAAATATTTTCAGATCTTTTTACTCTTTCTCCAACAATTGTTTTATTTGGATGATAATTAAAATTTTCTACAAACAACTTAATTTCTTCAGGTCTATCTTCACCATCTCCGTCCATTGGAATAATATAATCAAATTGTTGATTTTCATTTATATGCTTTAAACCTGTTGCGATACATCTTGTGTGACCAACATTATTTTTTAGATTAATAACTTCGATAGAATTTAAATTGGATAAATTAGAAAAATTTTCTGTTAATTGTTCTGTAGATGCATCATTTACTAAAGTTACGGAAAATGAGTGATCCATACCCTTTACTTCATGATTAATTTTTTCTAAAAGTTTTTTAACAGATCGCCAATCATTGTAAATTGGTATCAAAATTTTTATTTTCATTTTTAATTAAGAGAATTTAAAAATCTAAATAATGAGGCAAATATTCCATGACCTGAAAGTTCGATCATTGCAATAATTGCGATAATGAAAACAACTTTTTTAAATTTTGTATTTAAAAATTCATTCATTTATTTCCTACACAAATTTGATCTATACAAATATACTTATTATAAGTTTCTAGCTTATTTTTATCTACCTCGCCATCCCAAACAGGTCTTGATTTTAAATGATAAGATAAATTTCCAGCATTCCACTCATTGCCTAAAACAATATTAATTGGATCATCAAATTCTTTACTCCATTTTGCTTGAACTTTTTGAGCAATTTCTTTTCCAGGATAATCTGTTCTTTTATCTGTTTTAGTTATTGATATGTATCCATAGGTAATTGGAGATAATAAAAAGATAAAAATAAAAGCAATAAAAAACTTTTTTAAATTTATTTTTAATATTTGTTTTTGAAAAACATAAATTACTAAAGTTCCAAAAAATAGATAGAATGGTGTCATCCACATTGTTCTAATCTTTGAACCTGTTATCATTGAAGTTAAAAGCACCAAAAAAATTGGAAGAATATTTATAAAAACTAAAAATAAAAGATTTTTATCCTTAAAGTTTAATTTATATTGTATTTTTTTTATTATAATGGCTGCCATAAAAATAAATGGCAAAATAATTCCTAACTGCTTTATTAAAAATAAAATTGGATAATTAAAATGATCAATAATATTTGAAGTCTCTAACCCTGATCTTGCAAGACCATAAGTAATTGTAATGAATTCATTGTCAAATAACCAGATAACATGGGGTATCATTAAGACTAAAAAAACTTCAATTGAAAAAATATAATTAAAATTAAACTTCCGTTCCTTTCTTATAAAAATCAAATAAATAAAAAGTAAATCAATTGATATTAATAAATAAATAAATAAATACTTAGATAAAAAACCTCCAGCAGCAAATAAACCAACTAATACACAATCTTTCACAGACGGTATTTTTTGGTTAAAAACTTTCCATGAAAAATACACTGTTAGAGCCCAAAAAGGAATTTGGCAGACATTCACATTAAATTCTGGAGTTGTAAAATTATAAAAATAAATACCCTCTAATAATAATACCGATAAAAGAGCCAAGGTTTCATTTTTTAATATTTCTTTACTTAATTGAAAAATAATAAAAAAAGAAAAAATTATAAATATTTGGCTTAGCAAGTAATAGGCCCAATCATTCGATCCAAAAGTATTATAAAAAATCTCAATAATAAAAGCACTCATAGGTGGATGTTTATCAAATCCCCAATCTAGGTTGCTTCCCCATGCAAGAGCCTCGATAGTATCTAAAGGTAAATTATGATTAGTTAAGGATGGAATCAAAGTCCATATAACTAAATGTGTCATCAAAAAAATGTAAAAGAAAATTTTTATTTTTTTTTTATAAACCGCCATTTGTTTGAATTTATACAATTAAACCTTGCTTGACACTACCTATTTGCTGAATATACTCCGAGCGCTTAAAACGTTAATATGGTTAAGATATCAAAAAAATATATTCCAAAAGAATCAGAGAAGTACATGTGTGAAAAGCACAAACTCTATTTTAAAAATAAACTTACTGAATGGAAAAAAGATTTAGTAAAAACAAATAACGAAGCTCTTTATAATAGTTCATTAGATGATAACAGCACATCTGCAGATATAGTTGATCAGGCAAGTTCATATACGGAAAAAAATGTTGAGATGAGAGCTATTAACAGGCAAATGAAGCTAATTTCCAAAATTGATGCTGCTATAAAAAAAATTCAGGAGGGTACGTATGGTTTTTGTGAAGAAACAGCAGAACCAATCGGTTTAAAAAGATTGATGGCAAGACCAATTGCTAATCTTTGTATTGCTGCCCAAGAAAAGCATGAAAAAGACGAAAAAGTTTACGCTGACGACTAAGGTTTTGGAATTTCTCCACCTCCCATAAAATTATATCCCTTTATAACTGCTTCTCTCTTAGAAATCTCATCATACCATTTACATAGACTTGAATAATTACTTAAACCAATATCGTGCCATTGATGTCTCGCTACCCAAGGCCATGTAGCTATATCTGCTATTGTGTAATCATCTCCTGCAAGATATTTAGATGCTGATAATCTATCATTTAATCTTTGATATAGATCTTTTGTTATTTTGAAATATCTCTCTTCACTGTATTTACTTTTGCTTTTATTAAAATGATAGAAATGATGGTAAGCTCCGATAAGTGGTCCGACCAATCCCATCTGGGCCATTAACCATTGGTCAATATTTGTTTTATTTTCTAAATGATAAAATTTTTGAGTTTTATCAGCTAAATACATTAAAATTGCGCCTGATCCAAAAACGATTTTATCGTTATCACTATCTTTTATAACTGGAATTTTGCTGAATGGACTTATCTTTACAAACTCTTCTTTAAATTGTTCTCCTTCTGAAAGATTAACTTTGGTAACTTTGTAAGGAAGCTTGATTTCCTCAAGCATAATACTAATTTTTTTTCCGTTTGGAGTATCAGACGCGAATAGCTCAATCACTTTTTACGCCAAGTCTATTTTTAATTGTTTTTGATGATGTGGTGAATTCAAATCTATATTTTTCATTGGGTCTTGCTAATTTAAAGCATGCTCTTGCTGCAAGAGCACCTTCATGAAATCCAGACAAAATTAATTTTAGTTTGCCAGGATAATTACAAATATCCCCAACAGCATATATACCTTTTTGGTTGGTCTCAAACTTCTCAGTATCTACTTCTATAGTTTTTTTATTTAAATTTAGCCCCCAATTTGCAATTGGACCTAATTGCATTATTAGACCAAAAAAACCTAAAGCATAATCAGATTTAAATTTTTTTGTCTCTTTATTATTATTCTCAATTTCAATTTCCTCAAGTTTACCATTGCCATTTACAGTTTTAAGCTGAGAATTAGTTATTAAATTAATTTTTCCAGCTTTTGAAAGTTCTTTGACTTTATCAACTGTTGCTTGGGCTGCTTTAAATTCATCTCTTCTGTGGATTAAATTAACTTTAGAGTTTTTAGATAACTCCAATGCCCAGTCTAGTGCGCTGTCACCTCCACCAAATATAGATACTGTTTTTCCATGAAATATTTTCTTATCTTTAATTGAGTATAAAATAGTTTTATTTTCAAATTTTTCACATTCTTTAGGTGAAAATTTTCTAGGCTCAAAAGATCCAACACCTCCTGCAATTATTATGTTCGGTGTTTCAAATTCTGTACCTTTGTTGGTTTTTACTTTCCATTTATTGTTATCTTGTTTTAATTCATCTACTCTTTCACTTAAATGAAACTTGATATTAAAAGGCTTTAGTTGATTTAAAAGATTTTCTGTTAATTCTTCTCCCGTGCATTCTGGTATTGCTGGAATGTCGTAAATAGGTTTATCAGGATATAATTCAATACACTGTCCTCCAATCTTATCGAGATTGTCGACAATCTCACAATCAAGACCAATTAATTTTAATTGATGTGCAGTAAATAAACCTGTGGGTCCTGCTCCAACAATTAGTGCATCTGTTTTAATCATTAAACTTGTTTTACAGGAAGATGAACTTCAAGACCATCTATTTCAGGACTTACTTGAATTTGACAACTTAACCGACTGTTTTTTTTTGGTTCGTAAGCTTGATCAATCATATCGTCTTCACCTTCACTTTTTTTACCAATCTTATCAAACCATTCATCTTTGACATAAACATGGCATGTCGCACATGCCATACCACCTCCACAATCAGCATCGATGCCAGGTATGTTGTTTTGAACAGCTCCCTCCATAACAGTTAATCCTTCGGCAACCTCTACTGAATGAGACTTTCCATTGTTTTCTGTGTAAGTAATTTTTGCCATGAACTTTATATAAGCACAAAAAAAAATAGGGCAAGTACTAAGTACTTGCCCTATTAATATTTCTTACTCTTAGAGAACTATGCTCTTGCTCTTCCAGAGTTCGCAACTGCACAAGACCAGATAATAACACCAAAAGCGATCTTATTAACAAAGTCTGCTAAGTTGTAAATCACGTTAAGTGAGTTCGCATCTATACCACCTGTTAGGTAACCAAATACATAACCTAGTGGGTAAATAGCCCAACCTACAGTAACGATCATTCTTAAAGCACCAAATGCTGTTGCAAGTGATTTGTTTCCAGATTTAGCAACAACTTTTCCTGCTTCACCTGAAAATATTTCATATAAGATGTAAATCCATCCAGCCATACCGATTATAAAACCAAGCATTGGGTTGATGAATCCAGCTTCTCCCATATATCCACCTACTAACATTACTAGTGAACCGATTAAGATTCTCCAGAATATTCCAGTTGGAACTTTCTTAACTGCAGCTAGAATTAAATAAAATTCTATTAACTGTAGTGGTACAGTTATTAACCAGTCAATATATCTGTAAACAGTTGGAGTATCACCTGTTTCAACCCATACTGCTCTCATATACATATAGTGAATAAATGCTATACCAGTTACTAATCCAGCTACGTTTACTGATTTTCTCCACTGAGTGCTAACATTAGCTTGCTCCATAAAGAAAAACGCTGTAGCTGCCAACATACCCATTGAAATTAACCAGAATGAAATACCAACGAAATCATCCGTAGCTAAAAAGGCTGTTGCTGCGTTAGCCGCTGTAGTTGCTCCTACAAGAGCAAATAAAGCTATTGCTAGCGTTTTAAGTTTTTTCATAAAAAACTCCCTCATTAGTTAGTTTTTATAGTTTATATAAACTACAGCAGTAATTTAACTTACTGCTAAGTTAATGGGTTAATTACCAAATAAAAATAGTTAATAGAAGACTTTTTTACCTTTAATAAGTATTGATTTTACTGAGTTTTTGAAATTTAATACAACCTAGATATCAAAAAACAAACAAAATCGAGTCAGATACATGAGTTCAAATTTTAACAAAATTTACCAAGAATCTCTCAAAAATCCTGAAGAATTTTGGAAAAAAATATCTGAAGATGTGTTTTGGTTTAAAAAACCAACAAAAATATTAAGTAAAGATAACCCTCCATTCTATAAATGGTTCACTGATGGGGTTACAAACACTTGTTACAACGCCTTAGATGTTCATATAGATCAAGGCAGAGGAGATAAAACAGCTTTAATTTACGATAGTCCAATAACAGGAAACAAAAAACAATTTAGCTATAAAGAACTAAGAGCTAAGGTGTCTAAATTTGCTGGAGCTTTGAAAAATCAAGGTGTTGATAAGGGTGACAGGGTAATAATTTATATGCCAATGATACCTGAAGCAGTGGTAGCTATGCTTGCTTGTGGTAGGATCGGAGCAATTCACTCAGTTGTCTTTGGTGGATTTGCTTCAAATGAACTTGCAAGCAGAATTGATGATAGTAAAGCTAAACTTTTAGTAACTGCATCATGTGGTTTTGAGCCAGGAAGGACAGTTGAGTATAAACCATTGGTTGATGAAGCCCTTAAGCTTGCCAATCACAAACCAAGTAAGACAATTTTATTTCAAAGGCAGGGTCATGAAGTTAAATTAAATATGCCTAATGAAATAAGTTGGGACGAAGCATTAGCAAATGCTGAAGAAGTTGACTGTGTGGAAATGAATTCTAATGACTTTGCTTATATACTTTATACATCGGGAACTACAGGTATCCCGAAAGGAATAGTAAGAGACATTGGTGGACATATTGTTGCTCTAAAATGGACAATGAAGAATATTTACAATATAGACGCTGATGATGTCTGGTGGTCAGCAAGTGACATAGGGTGGATTGTAGGACACTCCTATATAGTTTATGCTCCATTGTTTAAAGGGTGCACAACAGTTTTATTCGAAGGTAAACCAGTGGGCACTCCTGACGCAGGTGCTTTTTGGAAGATAATATCTGAATACAAAGTTAAGTCACTTTTTACTGCACCTACAGCCTTTAGAGCTATTAAAAAAGAAGATCCCGATGGAAAATTTTTTTCTAAGTATGATCTAAGTAAATTTGAAGCTCTTTTTTTAGCTGGGGAAAGAGCTGATCCAGATACCATTAAATGGGCAGAGTCCCTTTTAAAAGTTCCGGTAATAGATCATTGGTGGCAAACTGAAACAAGTTGGGCAATTAGTTCAAATTGTACAGGAATAGAAATGATGAAAACAAAATATGGTTCAGCGTGTAAAGCCGTCCCTGGTTACGATGTAAAAGTAATTAAACCTGATCAATCATTAGCAAAACCAAATGAGATGGGAGATATAGTTGTAAAACTACCACTACCTCCTGGAACTTTTCCAACCTTATGGAATGCAGATAAAAGATATGAAGAAAATTATATGACTAATTACAAAGGCTACTATCAAACTTATGATGCGGGCCACATAGATGATGATGGATATATTTGGATTATGTCTAGGACGGACGATATAATTAATGTTGCGGGCCACAGACTATCAACTGGAGCAATAGAAGAAGTTTTATCAGAACATCAATCAGTTGCTGAATGTGCAGTGATTGGTATTAAAGATCAATTAAAAGGACAATTACCAATTGGATTAATTGCTTTAAAGGCAGGTGTAACAAAAGATAATGATATAATTTCTAAAGAGTGTGTGCAGATGGTAAGAAATAAAGTTGGTCCAGTTGCAGCTTTTAAAACTACATTGGTAGTTAAAAGACTTCCAAAAACAAGATCTGGCAAGGTTTTAAGGGGTACCATAAGAAAGATAGCTGATAAAGAGAAGTATAAAATGCCAGCAACAATTGATGACCCGGCTATTTTAGATGAAATCAAAGATGATCTCATTAAAAGTAAAATTCTAAAAATATAATTTTAATTGAATACAATTGGTTTGCCCTCAGCATCTCCAAGGATTTCACCATATTTAACTTTAATTTTACCACCAATTATTGTTGAAACTGGACAACCTTTGAATTTTTTACCATCAAAAGGCGACCATTTACATTTGCTCTCGATCTTTTCATTTTTAATCTCTATTTCTTTGTTCATATCAACAACGGTAAAATCTGCATCAAAATCTTTTTTTATGAAGCCTTTGTTCTGAATACCAAAAATTTTAACAGGGTTTTCGCATAATAATTTAATTAATTGTTCTAATTTTAGTTTTCCATCATTTACGTGATTTAACATCACTGGTAACAAAGTTTGTACCCCTGGCATCCCTGAAGGTGATTCTGGATATTCTTTTTTTTTATTTTCAGCAAGATGTGGTGCATGATCTGAACCAATCGTATCATTGTAATTGTTTCTTATAGCATACCATAAACGGTCATAATGTGATTTATCTCTGATTGGTGGATTCATTTGTGCAAATGATCCTAATTCTTCATAACAATCTGGCGCATAAATTGTTAGATGTTGTGGAGTAATTTCAAATGTTATGTTCCCTTTATTTTGAGACAAAAAATCAACCTCCTCTTTCGTTGTTACATGAAGTATATGTGCATTTTTATTCAATCTAATTGCAATCTTTACAATTCTTCGTGTTGAAGACATTGCACATTCCTCATTTCTCCAAACTGGATGACTTTTTACATCTCCTTTAACTCTAAGTTTTTTTCTTTGGTTAAGTATATCTTCATCTTCAGAGTGAACTGCAACAACCTTGGAAGTATGTTTAAAAACTTTTTCTATATCCTCTTCTTTATGTACTAATAAAGTGCCAGTAGAAGAACCAGCAAATAATTTTACACCACAGCATCCCTCTAAACTTTTTAAATTTGCAAGTTCTTCTGAATTATCTGGAGTAGCACCAAAATAAAATGCATAATTACAAAACATTCTATTTTTTGCTAAGTCTAATTTATTTTTAAATTCTTTTGCAGATGTTGTTGGTGGATTTGTATTAGGCATTTCAAATACACTTGTAATACCACCTACTACTGCAGCTCTACTTCCTGAGTGTAAATCCTCTGCATCAGTTGACCCCGGTTCTCTAAAATGAACCTGAGTATCCATACATCCAGGTAAAACTATTAAATTTTCTGCATTCAAGTTTTCTTTTGTATCTGTATTTATTTGGGCTTCAATTTGTTTAATTTTACCATCTTTTACTCCAATATCCTTTTTTTGAAGTTTGCCATCAATAAAACAAGAACCATTTTTAATAATAAGATCTAACATTTTTAGAAATAATAATTATATTAATTCATATACATAATCAATTATGAAAGTGGATAAAATCTATATTTTAGAAGATCGCGGGGTTCTTTACATCAGTGGCAGTGATTGTTTTGAATTTCTTCAAAATTTAATTACCAATGATCTTAATAAAATATCGGATAATAATAGTTGTTTCGCTTCATTGCTAACACCTCAGGGTAAATATTTATTCGATTTTATGATCGTTAAACATAAAAAAGGGTATTTAATAGATTGTGAAAAAAAAGTAATTGGAGAACTATTTGATAAACTAACTCAATACAAATTAAGATCTAAAATTGATATATTAAATCTGAGTAACGAGTTTGTAGTAGCTGCAATTAGTAAAGAGAAATTTTTATCTTTTGATGGTGCTAAAAATAGTAAAGGAAATACTACGAAATATAGATCGG
>CACGNQ010000004.1 GCA_902574525.1 uncultured Pelagibacteraceae bacterium | reverse complement strand
GGAAATTAAAGAGGTTGATAAATTTAGAATCGAAAATGTAAATGCAATTTCTGAAATGACCTGCAAATTATTCAATGCAGCAAGGATCTATAAAAACTAATTTATATAATTAAAAGGATGCGATTGCTCCAGTAACTAAGACTACAGATGCTATCAAACTTATAAATATTAAATTTTCTTTTTTTTCTTTTTTTTTCTCTTCTCTAACTTTATCCATAAGAATATTGATATCTACCTTTGGGTTTTGTTTCTTTTGAGCCTCAACTTCATGTTCAAAATTTTCGTTTAAGTGTTCTGCAGACATGCCTAAATTAAGCATGCAAGAATAATTTTTACAATCTAGAGGTTGTTCAATTTGAGGTTTTAAATAATAGTTTGAGATCAAATTGAGAATTCTACCTCAAATTGTTTTAAAGTTATTTTTATTGAGACTTTTGATTTGTAATTCTGCAGGATACATTTTCTTAGCAACCTCAACAAATATTTCCTCATTTTGAAGTTGGTCCTTTGAAATTTTTCCATCTACATAGCCAAATATTAGGTTTTTGTTAAAACAGAATGAATAACTACCAGATGTTGTTATGCCTACAATTTTTTTTTTAAGATAGATAGGTTCTTCATGAAGCAAAAGTGGTTGACCTGGTTTATTTTCCTTAAGTGTAAGCATCACAAACTGCTTTGATGGTGTTTTGTCTTTAATTTTTAGCAGAGCATCTCTGCCAACAAAATTAATATTTTTTTTATAACTTATCGCAAAACTTAAGCCCGCTTGATATTGATTTTCTCCAGGCGATATATCATGACCCCAGTGTAAAAAACCACTTTCCATCCTCATTGTTTCTAAGGCATGCATTCCACAATGAGACATGTTAAAGTTTTTGCCCTCTGAAACAATTATATTATATAATTTTTTCGACTCAGAGCTTTTTACATATAGTTCATACCCTAATTCACCAACATAGGACAAGCGTTGAGCCCATACATCTATATCTTTAATTTTAACAAATTTAGCTGTACCAAATTTAAAATTTTCATTAGAAAAATCATCACTACTTAGTTTTGTTAACATATGTCGACTTTTAGGTCCAAATAAACCAAAACAACAAAGATCTTCTGTAACATCTTTGAGATCAACTTTGTCTGATAAATACTTTTGAATGTGATTTTTATCATGTTCTCTTGTTGCTGCAGAACTAACGACTCTAAAATAATTTTTATCGATACAGACAATACTCAGATCAGTTTCTATACCACCGTCTTGATTTAACATCTGAGTATAAGTTATATTTCCAGGCGTATTCTTGATATTAGCAGTGCTAATTTTTTGCAATTCGTTATGAATGTTGTCACCTTTTAAATCAAATTTTGAAAAAGATGACAAATCAAAAAGGCCTAAGTTGTTTCTTGCATTTGTTGTTTCATACTCTGCTGATGGGTACCAATTCTGAAAATTAAAACTATAATCATATTTAGGTTCTTTGCCATTTAAGGAATACCACATTGGTCTTTCAAAACCAGCTGCAACTCCAAAACAAGCGCCAGCTTTTTTTAATTCTTCATGATAAGGAAGTAATTTTTGGTTTCTTGATGTTGAATGTTGTTTATACGGCCAATGCATACCATACAAATCTCCTAGCGTTTCAGTTACTCTTTCCATAATAAATTTTTTAGAAGAATGAAAATTTTGAAATCTTTTTATATCTAAAGAAAATAGATCTTCATTAACATGCCCATTAATCATCCATTCTGCAGTAATCTTACCAGCTCCACCTGCACTAGCGATACCAATGCTATTAAAACCACAACAAGTATATAAATTTTTAACTTCTGCAGTTTCACCTAAAAGATATTGAGTATCAGGCGTAAAAGATTCTGGCCCTGAAAAAAATTTCCTTACTCCTGCGTTTTTAAGCATAGGTAATCTATGAAATGATTTTTTTAAATAAGGTTCGAAATGATCAAAGTCATCAGGAAACTCTCCAAAAGAGAAATCTTCCGGCACTCTTCCTGTTTCCTTAAAAGCTGGTTTTGCATTTGGTTCAAATATACCTACAAGTATTTTTCCAGCGTCTTCTTTTAAATAAAGACAAGCATTGTAATCTCTTAAAACCGGCAGATCCTTTGGAAGATTGTTGATCGGCTCTGTAATAATATAAAAATGTTCATTTGGATATAATGGTACACTAACGTTTATATCCTTTGCAATTTGTCTGGACCACATTCCCGATGCAAGAACTACGTACTCACAATCAATTTTACCAAAATTAGTATCAACCCCTACTATTTTATTTTTATTTACTAAAATTTTTTTGACAGGTGTTTTTTCAAAAATTTTAACACCTTCCATCTTAGCTGCCTTCGCTAATACATTGGTTACACCAACTGGATCTGCTTGGCCATCCTTTGGCATAAACACGCTTCCCTCAATGTCTGAGTCTTCGATAACTGGATATAGTTCCTTAGTTTTTTTTTTATCTAAAATTTGAACTTCTACATCAGATAGTTGAGCAGTTGTTGCTTGTCTTAACAATTCTTGCATTCTTTCTTTAGTTGAAGCGAGTGTTATGGCTCCATTTTGTTTTAGACCAGTAGAAAGACCAGTTACTTTCTCCAGTTCTTTATATAAATCTAGGGAGTACTTTCTTAATTTAGTAATTGTTTGGGAGGCACCGAGCTGACCAAGAAGGCCTGCTGCATGCCAAGTAGTTCCAGATGTAAGTTGATCTCTTTCTAAAAGAATGGTGTCTTTCCATCCAAATTTTGCTAAATGATAAGCGCATGAACAACCAGCAACACCTCCACCAATTACAACAACTTTTGTGCTTTTTGGAAGATCTTTATTCATTATTAATATATTTATAACAAATTAATGATCCATAAAGCTAATAATATTTTAATTACTGGTGCCGCTGGCTACATAGGAAGTCATATTGTTGAAAAACTAGTCAAAACAAAATCAAAAATAATAGCAATAGATAATTTAATTAGAGGCAATAAAAAACTTATAAATAAAAAAACAAAATTTATTAAAACTGACATAAATAATATTAAAAAGATTAAACAAATTATTCTAAGAAATAAGATAGATACAATCATTCATTTAGCTGGCTACGCTAGTGTAAAAGAATCACAAAATTTTAAAAAAAGATATTATTTAAATAATATTATTGGAACCTTAAATCTTTTAAAAGCTTGTAAAAATTCAAATGTTAAAAATTTTATATATTCTTCATCATGTTCAATATACGGAAATGTTAAGGGTAAAGTAAGCGAATTAAGAAAACCTAATCCTCAAAGTTATTATGCAATTACTAAATATAAATCTGAAAATCTTATTAAAAAATTCTCAAAACATTACAATTTTAAATTTATTATTCTAAGATATTTTAATGTAGGAGGAGCTAGTAATTCGGGAAAAATAGGAGAAATTGGCAATAAAAATGGACGACTAATTAAAAATTTAGCTATTCAATTTTTAAAAAGTAAACCGAAAATAAATATTTATGGATCAAATTATAAAACTAAAGACGGAACTTGTGTTAGAGACTATATTCATGTTTTAGATTTAGCTGAAATACATATGAAATGTATTGAATATTTAAACAAAAATTCAAAATCTAATATTTTTAATTGTGGTTATGAAAAAGGTTATTCTGTTTTAGAAATAGTTAAAATTTTTAAAAAGATGAAAAAAAACGTAGTAATAAATTTTATGCAAAAAAGAGCAGGTGATGTTGGGCAAGTTTATTCAAATACCAATAAATTTAAAAAAGTATTTAAATGGAAACCAAAGTATAATGATATTCGTAAAATTTTAAATAGTTCAATTAAATGGGAAAAAAAACTAAATCATTTGTAATCCAACACCTGTTTTTGGATAAGTGTAAAGATTATAGTTTGCAGTCAGTTCATTGCCGGCCTTTATATCTTTCGCTGCAACCATAAAGAAATATTTGGCATCTGGTTTTTCTTGTAAGTTAAAAAATACATTTTCACCGTCATTGTCATTGCCTGGAAATTTTTTTTCAGTAGCATCGACGTCAAGCACATCTCCAAATTTAAGTTTTGGTAAAGTGTCAGTGACCATCCTCACAACAGTTGGGTCATCGGAGTGATTATAAAATCCTCCTAGAGGCGTTCTTATATACTTATTTTCAAATTGTTCGTCTCTTATGTGAGTAACCCCGATAAATGTATTTTTTTTAATGTCAACATCAGTAAATAATCCTAGTCCTTCAATTGGCGAATGTTTTATAGTTAATCCATCTGGTAGTGGTCTGTACATTTAGTTAATCACCTTTTCTGGAGGAACATAACTGTGTCCAAAAATGTCTGCTACTGCTTTATATGTCACATCACCTTTGCAAACATTTAATCCAGCAAGAAAGTTTTTATCTTCTCCAAGAGCTTTTACATAACCATGCTTTGCAAGTTTTCTCAAAAATGGCAATGTAGCTTTATTTAATGCGAATGTCGATGTTCTTGGGACTCCACCCGGCATGTTTGCTACACAATAGTGAACAATATCATCAACTATATATGTAGGATTAGCATGAGTTGTAGGTTTACTTGTTTCAACGCATCCGCCTTGATCAATAGCTACATCAACAATAACTGATCCGCGTTTCATGTTTTTTAGCATTTTTTTTGTAATTAATTTAGGTGCTTCAGCTCCCGGTACCAAAACTCCCCCAACTAATAAATCACATTCTGAAATTAATTTATCTAAACTACATTTTTCACTTAACTCTGGAATAATTTTATCCCCAAAAATATTTGTTAATTGATCCAATCTTTCCTGTGATTTATCAACAACGTGGACTTTTGCTCTCATTCCAGTTGCAATTATAGCTGCATTCTCTCCTACTACACCACCTCCAAGAATTACAACGTCAGCAGGATCTCCACCTGGAGCACCCCCCAATAAAACACCTCTACCCTTTTGATTTTTTTCTAAACAATGTGCACCAGCTTGGACTGACATTCTTCCTGCTACTGCACTCATGGGTGCTAGTAATGGTAATCTTCCATTATTATCAGTAACTGTTTCATAAGCTATACAAACACCCTTTGATTTAATTAATCCTTCTGTCAATTCTTTTGCTGCCGCTAAGTGTAAATAAGTAAAAATAATTTGGTCTTGTTTTATCATTTTAACCTCATTTATTAGAGGCTCTTTAACTTTTACTATTATTTCTGAGTCGTTAAAAATATCTTCTGCATTACTTACAACTCTTGCTCCAGCAGTTTCATATTGTTCATTTTCAAATCCTGCCTCGTAGCCTCCATTAGTTTCGACTAATACTTCATGTCCATGACTAATAAGATCTTTAACACTTTCAGGTGTAAGACCAATTCTATTCTCTTGTGGTTTTATTTCTTTTGGAACACCAATTTTCATATCCCCCCAGAATGAAAATTAATTTTTTTTGCTTCTTGAATAATTTGTAATGCCAGTTCTTAATTTTTCAATAATTTCATCAATATGTTTTTTTTCACATATAAACATAGGAGCAATAATAAGAGCATCTCCAGTTGCTTTAAAATTTACTCCCGCATCATAACAATGTTTAAAAGTTTCTAGTCCAGCTTTTCCGGGTCTAGTATCTTTCCTAATATCTATACCTCCCATCATTCCGTAACCCCTAATATTTTCTACCACATCAATGTCTTTTAAAGAGAAAAGTCCATCTTGAAAATAAGACGACATTTCTTTTGCTCTATTAAATATATCTTCTTTTTCAAAAATATCTTGCACTGCTAATGCTGCAGCAACTGATATCGGTATTCCTGAGTATGTATAGCCATGAAATAATTCAACGGCACCTTTAGGTGATGCATCTAAAACTGCATCATAAATTTCCTCTTTACAGGCCACAACACCAAACGGAACTATTCCATTAGTTGTTGCTTTAGCCATTGTCATTATATCAGGAGTTACACCAAATTCTTGAGCACCAAAAGCTGAGCCTGTTCTTCCCCAACCAGTAATTACCTCATCAAAAATTAAAAGAATATTGTGTTTATCGCATAATTCTCTAAGTCTTTGAAGATAACCAACGGGAGGAACTAAAGTTCCGGTAGATCCTGCAATAGGTTCGACAATGCATGCTGCAATATTTTCAGCACCAAAGTTTGAGCAAATTCTCTCAAGATCATCTGCTAATTCTACTCCTGTTTCAGGTTGACCAGAAATAAATTTATGATCTTCCAAATGAGTATGTCTCATATGAACAACTCCTGGCATTAAAACGCTCGCATAAGCTTTGACATTATTAATCATACCTCCAACTGAAGTAGCACCAATATTCATTCCATGATAAGCTCTTTCTCTTCCAACAAATCTAAACCTTTGACCTTCTCCCCTTGCTTTATGATAAGCTACACTAATTTTAATTGCAGTTTCAACTGCAGTCGATCCACAAATGGTATAAAAAATTCTGTTTAGGTTTCCTGGTGTGTGTTTTGAAATTCTTGTAGCTAATTCGAAGGATCCTCCAAAACCTTGTTGAAATGGTTGAGCATAATCTAAAGTTTTTAACTGATTAGTAATTGCATTAATTATCTCTATTCTGCCATGACCGAGAGGATTACAAAAAAGACCAGAGCTTGCATCAATTTGTGTATTGCCTTCGTGGTTTTTCAAATAAACACCTTTTGCTTCAGTAATCAATCTTGGCTTTTCTTTAAAATCTTTATTGGATGTAAATGGCATCCAATGTTCATTGAGTGAATTTGGAATTTTATTTTTGTTTTCTGAACTCATATTTTTTTGTAAAATTAATACTTAGACTAATACATTATCTTAATCTAAAAAAATATATGATATTAGAGCACCAAAATCTATATACAACTTACGATTGATTTTAAAGATATAGTCTCATATTGAACATAACAGTTTAGCTTAAATAGAACTAAATGATCATTTACATCTGCAGGAATATGAACTTAAATATAAATAATTAATAATTATCAAAGGGGATAAATATGAAAAAAGTAATAAGCTATCTTCTAGGAGTAATTGTTGCTCTTAACTTAAGTATTTCAGTTGCAAACTCAGCTGCAAATGAAGTTAGAGTCGCTTACTTTTTAGAATGGCCGAGTCCGAATCTTGAGGATATGCAAAAGAAAAATTTTGCAAAAGCTCTTGGTGTGCCAGTTAAATGGACTAACTTCACAAACGGTGGAGCAATGACTGATGCTATGTTAGCAGGAGACATTGATATTTCTTATTCACAAGGATTGGTACCTTTCATAAATGCAGTAAAATCTAAAGCACCAATTAAGTTAGTTGATATTGCAATGGAATACGGAATGGGAGGAACTACTTGTGTTACCTCTAATGCATCTGGAATTACAAAAGCAAATGCTACCGAATTAGAGGGTAAAAAAGTTGCAGTTCCACTTGGAACTATGGCTGAATATGTTTTTGATGAAAGTATGAAAGTTGTAGGAGCTGACAGAAGTAAAATGGATATAATTCAAATGGACCCAGAAGAAGGTGCAGCTGCACTAGTAAGTGGTGACGTTGTAATGTCGTGTTTATTTGGAGGAAACTCAATTAAAGCTGCAACTGCAGTAGGATCTAGATTGCTGACTGTACAAGAAGCAAGAGATGCTGGTATTTTGGGTATAGATATTACTTCAGTAACTACTAAGTTTATGAAGGAAAATCCAGGAATGCTTAGAACTTTCATTGAAGTAACTCATGAAGCAAATGCAAGATATAGAGCTGGAAAAGCTGATATGAATTCAATGGCTAAAGCTTCAGAAATGAAAGTTGGTGATATGAAAGAAACTTTAAGTGGTTTCAAATTCTTAACACCAGAAGAAACTGAAAAATCTATGAAAAGTGGAAATCTTGATGCGTTCCTAAAAGGTATGGGGACACCAAGTGGAAACGTAGACACTAGTTTCTTACCTTTATAATTTAAAGGTATCTAATATTTAAATAGGCGCCAATTTTATTTAATTGGTGCCTATTTTTTTTATAAAAATTTAGATATAAATCTATTCTCTATGAGTGATTTAGTTTCTCAAAATCTCAATATGATTTTTAAAACTCCAAAAGGAGAAACGGTTCATGCTTTAAAAGATCTAAATTTTACACTTAAAAAAGGAGAACTTCTTACAGTTCTTGGTCCATCTGGTTGTGGAAAAACAACTTTGTTAAATATTACTGCAGGATTTATCAGACCAACATCTGGAGTAATTACTTTAAATAATAAAGAGATTGATGGACCTGGTGTTGAAAGAGGTATGGTTTTTCAACAAGGTGCTTTGTTTGAATGGTTAACTGTTGCAGAAAATGTGAACTTTGGATTAAGAATGAAAAAAGAAAATCCAATACAAACTGCAGAAAAAGTTGATGAATGGTTAGAAATAGTAGGATTGCAAGGATTTGGTAATACCCCAACCTATCAGTTATCAGGAGGAATGCAGCAAAGAGTAGCTCTTGCAAGATGTCTTATAAACGATCCGGATTTAATATTAATGGATGAACCATTAGGTGCACTCGATGCACTGACTAGAGAAAAAATGCAGTCTTTAGTTTTGAAAATTTGGAAAGAAACTGGAAAAACAATTATCCTTATTACTCACTCAGTTGAAGAAGCTTTATTACTAGGTGAAAGGTTATATGTGATGGCTCCTAGACCTGGTCGTATACATAAAGAATATAATCTACCTTTTGCTTCGATGGGATTAAAAGAGGATTTAAGAGAAATTAAAAAAAATAAAGATTTTTCAGCAAAACGAGAAGAAATTTTAGAAATGATTTGGAATATGGAAGAAGAAATTATGGGTAAAGATATTTAAATGCTTACACAATTAGTAACTGTTTTAATCTTTGTGGCAGTTGTAGGCTGTATTCTCTATGGCAGAAGATTAATTAAAACTGAAAAAGTTGATGCAGTTTTTGGCAACCCTGAAAGAGCTTTAGGTGGCACGCATTGGGTAATTGTTGGTAGTAGCTTTCTTCTATTGATTTGGCTGTATTATTCATGGGATATTGCAAAAGGGTTCTATCCAAAATCTGCAAATGAATTATGTCAGGTAGCTAAAGTAAATGACTCATTGTTAGGGTTAAAATATCAGTTTCCCATTGAAGAGAGAGAATTTAAAAGTACTTCTCAAATTAAGAAAGAAAATAGAAATCTTAATATAATTTTAGACGAAATACAAAATTCTCAAGAATTAAACTTTCAACAAAAATCAGTTCTTGCAGGATTTATAAATAAAACAAATAAATTAATTCCATTATTAACAAACGAAGATTTGATTGAAAATCAAACCAAACAAAGAATTAAAGAAATAACTGGTAGAATTAATCTCTTAACTGAAAACTTTCAAAAACCAGATTATCCATTTGAGACTGAGCAAGAGCTTAATGAAAGGCTTAAAGCTGTAAGTGAAGAAGGTGGATGGGGAATTGTGAAAGTACAATCTGGTACTGGATCCATAGAAAATACTATGGAAGTACCTTTGGTTCCGGCTACTAATAGGGGTTTAAAATTTCACGCTGCAGCACAAGAATTAAACTTAATTAGTGATGAATTTTTTAAACTTAGAAATCATAACCCTCAATTTAAGAATAATATAAAACAGCTAAAAGATGATATTAAATCTTATAGAAAAGGTCTAAGTGATAATGAAGAAGTGGCATCTACTTATGCAAAAAATATTGTAAAGATTGCAAGAAGAATAGAATTTGCAAGTATATATCCACCCAATGCATTAAATAAAATGCAAACAGCTATTATTAAATTTGATGATGCGCAAATAAAGGAACAAGGTGGATTGAGATTTGTAGATATTTTATTATTTCCAGCTGGAACGATTGTTGCTAGCGGTCCAAGTTGTTCTGAACAGGGATCTGGTAGATGGCTTCCAAAACCATCAGATACTTTTAATAAATTTATATTAATGTCAAAACCTAGTGTTGGTTACAAAGATATACCTCTTCTATGGATAGATATGGTTGATGTCAGTAAAATGATTGGTTTTATTTTACCTGATTGGATAGCAGATATTTTGCCTGGTAAGTATCCTGTTCATACCAAAGATGGAATTGTAAAAGAAAACTTTAAAGGTAATGTTTTAAAAATAGTAACAGGGGATTTCAAATTATTTAAAGTGCCAGTACCTTACGGACATATTTGGGATTCTTTTTTAAGAGTTTTTCTAGGATTAGTTTTTGGAATAATCATTGGTGTACCGTTAGGTTTATTCATGGGACTCAATCGATTTGCTAAAGGCTTTTTTGATCCTCTAATTGAACTTTATAGACCTGTTCCTCCATTAGCTTGGGCACCATTAATTATTTCAGTATTAGGTATAGATAATACTGGAAAAGTATTTCTTTTATTCATGGTTTCTTTATCAATTATGATTATTTCAGCAAGAGCTGGGGCTTCGGGAACCCAACTTTCTAAAATTCATGCAGCTCATTCACTAGGTGCATCTAAAAGACAAATATTAAGACACGTAATTTTTCCAAATTCATTACCAGAAATTTTAACTGGTATTAGAGTTGCAGTGGGTATGTGTTGGGGAACATTGGTAGCTGCTGAATTTTTGGCAGGAACAACTGGTATAGGATTTGTTGAAAATGTAGCAAAAAAATATTTTCAGTATGAAGTTATTTGGATAACAATATTTATCATGGGAATGTTAGGTTTGTTATTTGATGTTACATTAAGAAAAATAATAGACAAAACTATACCTTGGCGGGGAAAAGGCTAAAATTTTTAAAACTTATGAGAGTTTTTGATTGTACTACATTTTTTGAAGAAAATCTGATGATGGAATTAAGATTTAATGTGCTTAATGAATATGTTGAAAAATTTATTGTTGTAGAGTCTAAATTTTCACATAGTGGACAAGAAAAAAAACTTAATTTCGATATAAATAATTTTAAAAAATTTAAGCATAAAATAATTTACTTAGTAATTGAAAACGAACCAAATGATTTAATTAAGTTAAAAAACGATGATACAGACTCAGCGATAAAAAGATTAAACAGTATAAAAAGGCTCGAACAATCTTATGAATATACTAAACATGGACTTGAAGACGCCTCTGAAGATGACTTAATTTTATTAAGCGACAATGATGAAATACCAGATCTTAGTAAATGTGATTTAAAAAATATTAAAAACAAAATCTTTATATTTGAACAAAAAATTTTTAATTATAAATTTAATTTACTGTATGATTTGATCCCATGGTATGGATCAAGAGCTTGTAAGTTTAAAACCTTAAAATCTTTCTCGTGGCTCAAAAATTTAAAAAACAAAAAATATCCATTTTGGAGACTTGATATTTTTTTCAATAAATTAAAATCAATGAATGTTGAAATTATACCAAATGGAGGTTGGCATTTTAATAATTTAAAAACAGCTGGTGAGCTATATACAAAACTAAAAAATCAAGGACATCACAACGAGTTTGATGCATCAAAAATTACTGTTGAAGAATTGCAAAAAAAGATCGATAACAAAATAGCTTTTTATAATCATAAAGCCGATAAAAAAGCTAATGATAAATATAATTTTGAATATAAATTAAAAAAGATAAGTGAAAATTATTTACCAAAATATTTAGTTGATAATAAAGATAAATATTCTAAATGGTTTGCTTAAAACTATAGAGTCAATTTTTTTTAAATAAAATACTTCTGTTACCTATTTTATTAATTATATTGAAGTTTTTATTTATATATTTTTGTAAAATAGGATATTTTATTTCTAAAGGGAGTGACCAATAATCAGTGCTACCGTTTACAATTATATATCTAGTATCATTAGATGAGGAGATAAGATCTAATTGATTTTTTTTTGAACCAATTGACCAATAATAATAATGTTTCGTACAACTTCGTTTTTTTAACAAATAAAGCAAGGCTGCATCATTTGTAAAAAGCTGGATACATCTTTCATTTTTAAATATTTTTGAAGCTTTATCTACAAATAGTTTATCTGTTTCATTTAAAAATTTATCATCACCTAATTCAGAATAATTTATAAATCTTTCCTTAAAATTTAAAATTTTAGTATAATTTGGATTGAAAACAATCAGGCATAAAATTATTATAAAAGGTATCTTTTCAATAATTTTAGAATTAGTAAAATAATTTTTTAAATTAGAAATTTTATAAATTACAAAATAAGTAAATACTGTTATAACAAAAATACCTGGAAAACCAAAAGCTTGCTTTAAATGAGGACCATCAGATCTTCCCAGCGCATATATGTAACTAAAAAAACTGATAAGACTTAAAAAAAATAATATTAATCTAAAATAACTTCCGTGAAATTTTTTTTTAGAAATTAAGAAATCAATAGAAAATATAATTGCAAAAAGAATGACAATTATATTTTTTGTAGCTCTAGATGAATTATCAGTATCTGTAAATGGTATTGGATGGATAATCCCATGAACATAAGTTAATTCTTGAAATACAGAAATTGTATTTGCTTTAAAAGCATAAAATTCGTCTGGATTAAAAAAATAAAAGCAAATCCAAAACAAAAATACAAAAATCAATATCTTATAGACATCATTTGATCTTTTATTGTAAAGCAAAAAAAATAAAAAAAATATTAATAATATTAAATATACAAGACCTCTATCTATGCTCCAAAGAAAAACAAATAGACTTAAAAAACCTAAAGAAAAATTTAAAAACAAACTGCTCTTATTAAAGGATTTAAAAATAATTATTAATGATAATAAAATAGGTATTTCTCTAAAATGCAGGTTGTCTGCACTATGTAAATTATAATTTATTAAATAAAATGAAGTCATAGTGGTTATCAAAAAAAAGAAAAGTTTTTGTTTAACGTTTAGCTTAGTAGTTTTTGTAATTTCAAAAAAGAGAAGGATTAGAAGTAATTTTGTAATAAAAATATAAACTAAATCTAAAAATCTCATTAAACCAATAGTTTCTTTATTAAAAATTTGCCATATAAACTTACTTCCAAGAGTTTCATAAATAATACCAACAGTTACATATGAACCTGTCCATAATGTTCCGTCTGATAGGCTTCTATAAGCAGAGCTAAGCCTTTGACCCTCATGATAAATATCAAATTCATGTAACGGGAAAGATAATGATAAAAATTCAGTAGTAATATATCCTAACAAAAAAAATAAAAAATATATGATTGGTTTTTCATTAATATTTTTTTCATATATTATCTTAAAGCTATTAAAAAAATTCTTTAAAGAAATATTAAAAATTAAAATTTTAGAAATAAAAAAGGTTAAAGTTGGTATAGAAATAAATATTAAGTATCTTAATATATCATTTAATGAGTTATAATTATTTAAACTATATTCCCCTATTATATCGTTTCTTTGTGTGGCAAAATTAATCTTAGACCAAATAAAAGAAGAAAAAATAATTGAAAAAAAAAATATTAAAAAAAGTAAAATATATTTTTTTTGAAATTTCATAAATATTTGTTTAAAAACGATATATGTTTATATCATTTATTATACCAGCTTATAATTAGGATAAACAGCTATGCAGCTCTAAAAATAAATTCAATAAAATAAGTAAAATTTTCAAAAAATAAGTTATATTTAAAATTATATTTGAATTATTAAAATGAGTAATCTTATAGTTGGTGCATCTTCAGGCCTTGGTAAAGAACTCGCTTACGAGTTTGCTAAAAATTCCAAAAATTTAATCCTTATTTCAAGAAAATTGGACGATTTAGAATTTTTAAAATCTGATTTAGAAAAAAATTTTAAGATTAAAGTAAATGTATTTGAAGTAGATTTTAGTAAAAAAGAAAATGTGTCAAATTTTATATCTAAAAACTTTGAAATATTGAGCAATATTGATGGTGCGCTTTTTCCAATAGGCATGATGATTGAAAATGATAATGTAAAAAACTCAAGTGAAGATTTTTCTAATATATTTAATGCAAATTTTCTTTCTATTGCTTTATTAATTTCTAAAATTTTAGATGTATTTGAAAAGAGAAATAAAGGATTTATAGTTGGTTTTGGATCTATTTCTGCTTCTATGGGTAGAAAAATAAATACAGCTTATTCTAGCGCAAAAAAGTCATTAGAAAATTTTTTTGAAAGTTTAATAATTTCTAATCTTAACAATAAAATAAAAATACAATTTTATACTTTGGGTTATTTAGATACAAAGTTAACTCATGGAAAAAAATTGTTATTACCAAAAGGATCTCCAAAGATTTTATCAAGTATAGTTTATAAAAATTTAAATCAAAAGGGAGTTAAAAAATTTTTTCCATTTTGGTGGATTTTTATAAATTTTGTAATTAAAAATTTACCGTTTTTTATATCAAAAAATATAATCAAATATTTTAATTAATAAATGCTAAACAATAATAATAAAAAAATATATTTAAAAGTTTTAAATATATTTAAGAAATACAATTTAAACCTCGCACATTCAAAAATTTGCGCATCGGCAATTATTAATGCTGAACTTGTGGGTGCTACTTCGCATGGTTTATCTAGAGTAAAAATGTACTGCGACAGAATAAAAAAAAAATTAATAAATCCAAAGCCAAAAATAAAAATAAAAAAAATTTCTCAATCTATAAGTCATATTGATGCTAATAATAGTATTGGTTTTGTTTCAGCAGACTTGGGTATTAAAGAAGTAATTAAAAATGCAAAAAAAACTGGTATAGGAATTGTTGGCATTAAAAATAGTGGTCATTATGGATTATCAAGTTTTTATGCTGAGCAAGCAGTTAAAAAGGGTTTGGTAATTTTTTGTTTTACAAATGCACCACCTGCACTTGCTCCTTATGGTGCAAAGAAAAGTTTTTTTGGAACAAATCCAATATGTTTTGGAAGTCCAGTGGGTAATAGCACACCATTTATTCTTGATACATCTGTATCACTTATTAATAGAGGAAAAATAAGACTTGCAGCTAAAACAGGAAAAAAAATTAGCAAAGGGTCAGCTTTAGACAAACATGGTAAACCGACAGTTGATCCATTCAAAGCTCTTAAAGGTGTTCAATTGCCAATTTCTGGATTTAAAGGTTCTGGTTTAGCCTGGATGGTAGATATTTTAAGCGGTGTAATGACAGGTGCTAATCATGGAAATAAAGTGAAAGATCCGTTTGACGATTTTAGTGGACCACAAAATATTGGTCATTTGTTTATAGCTTTAAAACATAACCTTTTTGTATCTAATTATACAAAAAGAATTAAAGAAAACATTAAAAATGTAAAAAAACTCCCTAAAGTAAAAGGTGTCACAGAGATTTTATATCCAGGTCAAAATAGAATGAAAAAATATAATCTTAATATGAAAAAAAATATAAAAATTCCAAAATCTATATCCGATGATTTAAATAATCTATGATGAGGATCATAATTATTCTTTTTGCTTTTCTCTGTACAAATCTTGAAGCTACTGAATTTTCGTTAAAAAAAATATTGAATTTAAATGAACCATGGGGATCGACCTTTTTAAATGAAAATGAGTTTTTGATAACCGAAAAATCAGGAAAAATAAAACTTATTAATTTAAAAACTAAAGAAATAAGTGAAATTGATCATAATTTAAATGTTATTGAATATGGGCAAGGGGGTCTTCTAGACATATTGTTTAAGAACAATACTGTTTGGGTTTCATATACAGAAAATATAGGTAATTACAAAACTACTACGTCTATCGCAAGAGGAATATTTGATAAGCAGAGAATAGAATTTAATAATATTTTTCAAGCATACCCTGCAATAGACTCTCCTTATCATTTTGGGTCAAGACTTGCTATTAAGAATGATTATTTGTTTGCTTCTGTTGGCGAAAGAGGTCAAGGAATGATAGCGCAAGATGCAACAAAACACCCAGGAAGTATTATTAGAATTCATCTAGACGGAAAAATTCCTAAGGATAATCCTAAATTTATTGATAAAAAAGATTGGTTACCAGAAATCTTCCAAATAGGTGTAAGGAATCCTCAAGGATTAACACTGTCCCCTTTTGATCGTAAAATTTATATCAGTAATCATGGTGCCAAAGGTGGAGATTGGTTTGGTGAAGTAAAAAAAGGAGAAAATTATGGTTGGAAAATTTTAGGATGGGGTGGCACAAATTATTCAGGAACAAAAATTGGACCAAAATGGAAACCAGGTTTTACGAAAGCAATTAAATATTGGGTTCCTTCAATAGCGACCAGTGCAATAACCATTTATAAAGGCAATGAGTTTAATGAATGGAATGGTCAAGCCTTAATTACTTCTTTGAAAGACATGTCTTTAAGAAAAATAGATTTTAGCAATTTAGAAAATATAAAAGAAGAAATAATTTTTGAGCGAAAAATTGGTAGAATAAGAGATATTCAAGTACACCCAAAAAATGGTAAGATATATTTTTTAAGTAAAGAAAGTTTATGGATAATGGAAAAAGTATAATTTAATGACTTATGATTATTTAATTGTAGGCGCTGGTTCAGCGGGATGCGTTCTTGCTAATAGATTATCTGAGGATAGTAAAAACACAGTTGCAATATTTGAAGCAGGAGGATCAAGTGATATGTGGAAAGTTAAAATGCCGCTTGCTCTTTTGTATACCATGCACGACCCAAAATATAATTGGAAATATTATTCGGAACCAGAACCTTATCTAAACAATAGAAGAATTTTTTGTCCTAGGGGAAAGATGATAGGTGGTTGTTCTTCACATAATGGAATGGTCTTTGTTAGAGGGAATAAAGAAGATTATTCGCGTTGGGAAAGTTTTGGATTAAAAAATTGGTCATATGAAAAAGTATTACCTTACTTTAAGAAGATAGAGACATGGTCTGAGGGCGAAAACCAATACAGGGGTTCTCTTGGTCCTCTACCAATTAATTTATCAAAAAACTCAAATCCACTCTTTAAAGCTTTTATTGATGCAGCTGGACAAGCAGGGCACAAAATTAATTTCGATATGAATGGCGAAGACCAAGAGGGTTTTGGTATGTTTGATACTACAATGCATCAAGGGGAACGAGCAGGAGCAGGTAAATATTATTTAAATCCTGTTAAAGATAGAAAAAACTTAAATATTTTAAAAAATTCTTACGTAGAAAAAATATTATTTGATGGAAAAAAAGCTATAGGTCTACAAGTAAAAATTAAAAACGAAGTAAAAAAAATTTATGCTAATAAAGAGGTTATATTAAGTGGTGGATCAATAAACTCTCCACAATTATTAATGTTATCTGGAATTGGTGATTCAGACCATCTAAGAGACAAAGGTATAGAAGTTTTAAATCATGTAAAGGGAGTTGGAAAAAATCTACATGATCATTTAGAAACCTATATTCAACAAGAGTGTAAAACCCCTAATACACTTTATACATATACAAAACTTTTGCCAAAAGTTTTAGCTGGTATTCAATGGTTTATGTTTAAATCAGGACCATGCTCCAAATCATTTTTAGAAGCAGGCGGATTTGCTAAATCTTCTCCTGATAGAAAAGTTTCTAATATTCAATTTCATTTCTTTCCTTCTTTTGTAATAAATCATGGATTAATTGATCCTAAAACTCATGGTTACCAATTGCATGCAAGTCCAAATCAACCAAAGAGCAGAGGTCAAATTACTTTGAATTCTTCTGATCCATACGAATATCCTAAAATACTATTTAATTATCTAAAAGATGAAGAGGATTTAAAACAAACACGAGAATGTATTCATGTTGCGAGAAAAATTTTATCTCAACCTGCCCTTTCAGAACATGCAGGTAAAGAAGTTGGTCCAGGATCTGGGGCTCAATCAGATGAAGAATTAAATGAATATATAAGATCTAAAGCAGATACCGCTTATCATCCATGTGGTACTTGTAAGATGGGTGTTGATGATATGGCTGTGGTTGATGAAAGCTTAAGAGTAAAAGGAATAAAAAACTTAAGAGTTATAGACGCTTCAGTTATACCTGAAATACCAAGCGCAAACTTAAACGCACCTGTTTTAATGATCGCTGAAAAAGGATCAGAATTAGTTCTAAGCTAATTTAACTTAAGCTTGATTTGTGCAAATATCTTTAATTACTGGTGTGTTTGCGCAATCACCACACTTAGTAACTCTAACGATACATCCATCATCAAGTTTTTTAACATCAACAATCCTATGACACTTTGAGCAAGTTGCTGATATTGTTAAACCGCATTTTCTACAATTATGTGTTTCTAGTTCCATTCAAATAAAATAAATAATAATTTTATTTTTTCAACTTTTTTAATTTTTTTGAGAATAAATCGCAACTTTAATGATAATCATTATCAAAAAAATAATGCATAAAATTGATTAAAAAAAATTTAGTTGTTAATGATTATCAATCACGAAAAAAAAAATAAATGAAAAAAAAAGATACCTCAAAACCATTGATGCTTTACTTACCTGAGTCGATTTACTCAAATCTTATTAAAATTAAAAATGAGGACTTGGGCTTAAATAATATTGAGTTGATTGAAAGATTTATATCTACAAAAGAATTTGATGAAATTAAAAATGGAAGCTTTCATGATAATCTTTTCGTAAAACTTAAAGAAAATAATTTTTTAAATTTTGAAACAGGAAAAAAACTCCCTAAAGAGACAATTGATCTACTTAATTTACAAAAGAATACTGTCATGAAACAATTTAAAGAAAATAGCGAAACTTATTTTGCTAAAAGTTCTTTTCCTTTATCAAGTTCACAAAATGCTTTTGGTTTAGTTTGGAGAATGTGTGAAACTTATGAATTATGGTGTAAAGAAGTCAAAAAAGAAAAATTAATTAAACTTAATTTTATTGATTAATTTGAGGGAATAAAAATTAAACAAAGACCATTGTTGCAAAATCTTTTTCCTGTTTCAGAAGGGCCATCATCAAACACATGTCCATGATGAGCGCCACAATTTGCACAGTGATACTCAGTACGCTTCATACCAAACGAATAATCAACCTTTGTTAAAAAAGCTCCAGGGAGTGCCTCGGAAAACGAAGGCCATCCAGTTCCACTGTCAAATTTTGAGTTTGAAGAAAACAGTTTAGCATTACAGTTTGCGCAATGATAAAAACCCTCTCTAGTTTCATTAATTAAACTACTTGTAAATGGTTTTTCAGTACTCTCTTTGAACATTATTTTTTTTTGCTGTTCTGTTAAAGATTTATTTATGATTTTCTTTTCTATTTTTGCGTACAGTGAAGAGATATTAACGAAAAAAAAAGAAACAAAAGTAGATGATATTAATTTTATAAAATTTCTTTTCTTCATTATATTTAAATTAAACTAATACCATTTACATAAAATACAGCTGCTAAAATAAGTATAAGTATTATATAGATTGCAAAATAGATGAAATATTTAATTTTTTTTTTCACAAGGTCAAAATCCTAGTTTAGACCAAATATCTTTTTCATTAGTTTTATCAACAAATTTTTTAATTTCTTTTTTTGAGGGTCTTCTAAACATAAATGCAATAAATAATATTACTGTAAGAACAGTTAGAGAAAATATTATAGGTACCATATATTAAAAATTAATTAATTATCTTATATAATATAATGGGAATAATTGTCCTAGCTAAGATTTTAAAAAGTCTGCATTCTACCTAGTATCTCAAGATCTTTATTTACTACAATTATTTCCCCTGATGAAGAACCAGCGTTTAACATCGAGGATATAACTACATAATGTGTAACAAGAATCAGATTTTTGTCACTTTTCCAACCTTCAATTAACTTTTTAAGATCAATTATCTGTGATTTTTCATTCTTGGAAAACTTAGGGTCGTAAAAAGAGTTTAGTGCATTAAAAGTTATGAAGTTTTCAAACGCATGAAAGGCAGTATCTTTACACCTACACCACTCGCTACTTAAAACTGCATCAATTTCTATTTTATTTTTTGTAAAAAAATCACCAATTTTTTTTGATTGTTCTATACCTTTTTCACTTAAATTTCTCTGCGTTGAACAATCATTTAAATTAAAATTCTCAGGATCACCATTTCCTGGTGCAAGTGAATGTCTTATAAATACTATCTTGCTACCATCTTTCAGGGCATTTATTGTTTCATTGTTTGCGTAGGCTTCATTTAAAAAAAGGTAAAATAAAAAAAATATTGAAATTTTTTTTACATTAAAAAAGAACATAAATGAGAATAACAATTTGTAGAAAATTAATTATTACAGATATCGCATGAAGATATTTAAACTTTGTATCTTGTTTTAGGTCCCTAGCATTATTAATCATCGGCATTAATATAAACAGTGAAATTGCAAATAAAGTTGCTATGGAAACTAATAAATAAAAATCTAAATTAATAAAATTTTTAAAAAATAATAATATACAAATTAAAGAAATTAACATTAGATTTATTAAATAGTAATATGGAAAAATTGTTCTTACGAACTTCCTTGCATCGTTTTCTTTGAGAACTTTGAAAATTATAGGCGCGACAGCAAAGGAAAAGAAAAGCATCATGCCTAGCACAACTGAAGGTAAAATTATCTCAAACTGCATAGCTGTTTATATATCAATTTTTTTACATCTAAATAGTTACAAAATGTCCAAAAATGATGCTTATCTCAAATTTTTAACAAGTAAAACGAACAAGATTGAAGTTACAAACATTATAAGCGCATAAGCAGCAGTAGGAACTATGAAAGATACATCATTAAAAATTTGAGTGGCTACAAACACAGCCAATGTTCCATTTTGCAATCCACATTCTAATGAAATGCATTTTCTTTGTTCTATACCAGTTGAAAAAAATTTAGCTAAGTAATAACCTATTAAAATCATTGATAAATTTAAAACTAAAGTAATAAAACCTGCCTGTTTTAAGTAAGTTGAAATATTTTCCCACTCCTCTACCCAAATTGCTATAAAAACAATCATAAAAAAAATAAGTGATAATACTTCAATTATTTTCTCGTTGGATACAATAAATATTGTTGCAAATTTTCTTATTATCATTCCAACTACTACAGGTAAAGTTACAACTAAAAACATCTTAATAGAAATACCGACCATTGAAATTTCATTAGTTATGTATTTAATTTGAAGCAAGTCAGCAGATTTAAAAACTATAAATGGTACTGAAATTATACTCACTAAACTTATAATTGCTGTTAATGAAACTGATAACGCAACATCACCATTTGCAAATTTTGTAAGGACATTTGATGTAACTCCTCCTGGTGCTGCTGCTATAATCATAACACCTAAAGCGAGTTCAACTGGTGTTTTAAATACTTTTATTAAAATAAACGCAATAATTGGAAGAATAATTAATTGGCATGTAGCTCCCAATAAAAAATCTTTTGGTTGTTTTATAACTCTGGTAAAATCTTTAATTGTAAGACCTAAACCCAGGGTTAACATTATGAGGGCTAAAGCTATCGGGGCAATTTTAGTTGCAATTTCCATTTTATGCCATATTAACCTACTATATACACATCTAAAATTCATGTAAAAAGTAATTTATGCTTTCAAGTAAAGAAATTATTTGTCCTATTAATTTATTAGATATTGCACATAAGAAAAAAGCTGTTCTGGCTGGAATTGTTAATGCTGGAAAAATGTTACCGATGCTTTCTGTTATAGATGCTGTTAAAGAAAACTTAATTACTCCCGTTCTCATTGGAGATAAAAACGAAATTCAAAAATATGCTGATGAACTGAAATTTGATATTTCAAATTATGAGATAATTCATGAGCCAGATGAAAACACCACCGCAAAAATTGCGGCCGATCTTGCATCAAAAGGTAAAATTAAGATTATAGTTAAAGGTCATATTCATACAGATGTTCTTATGAAAGAAGTAATAAAGAAAGAGTATAATTTATTAGGTAAAACAAGACTAAGTCATATATGGCATATGACTCTTGAAAAAAATGATAGTCCTCTAATTATAACTGATGGTGCTTTAAATGTTTCGCCAAATGTAAAAACTAAAATGCACATATTAAAAAATGCAATTAATTTCAGTCAAAGGATTGGTATTGAAAGACCAAAAATTTCTGTACTTTCTGCAACTGAAGAGGTTCTAGATAGTGTGCAAAGTTCTTTAGACGCCAAAGAAATCAGTGATATTGCAAAAAAAGAAAATCTTACAGCAGATGTTTTTGGACCTTTGGCTTTTGATAATAGTGTTTCAAAAAAATCAGCAGAAATAAAAGGAATAAAAAATTCTGTTGCAGGACAAGCAGATGTCTTGTTAGTTCCTAATGTTGAAGCTGGTAATGCCCTAGTAAAAATAATGATATATTTCATGGGTGCGTGTGCAGCTGGTGTTGTAGTTGGTGGTAAAGTTCCAGTAGTAATAACAAGTAGATCAGATGAAGCAACTGCCAGAATGGCATCTATAGCTGCTGCAGTAGTTGCATTAGATTAATAATCAAAATATAAATATAGCTAAAATGGGAATTCAATATTTAAAAAAAGCCACAAAAACCGCTTCAACAGACGATACAAAAACTCGAGACATTGTTCAAAGTTTATTATCTGAATTAGAAAAAACTAAAGAGGAAGGATGTAAAGAACTTACAAAAAAATTTGATAAATTTGATGGAGAAATAATAGTTTCTAAAGAGAAAATCGACCAAATAAATAAATCACTAGATCAAAAAACTAAAGACGATATTCAGTTTTCATATGAAAGAGTAAGAAAATTCGCAGAAGCACAACTAAAAAATTATGGCCAAGATTTTGAGGTTGAGTTATCAAAAGGATTATATGCTGGGCAAAAATTAGTACCTGTTAATACTGCAGGATGTTATATACCTGGAGGAAGATATGCCCATATAGCATCTGCTGTTATGAGTGTAACGACTGCAAAAGTTGCTAGTGTAAAAAATATTATAGCTTGTAGTCCTCCTAAAGAAAAAATAGGAGCACATCCTGCTATTATTTATACAGCAAATCTTTGTGGGGCAGACGTAATTTTAAATCTTGGTGGTGTTCCTGCAATTGCTGCAATGACTTATGGTTTATTCGGAAATGAACCAGCAGATATATTGGTAGGACCAGGAAATCAATTTGTTGCAGAAGCAAAAAGGATTTTATTTGGAAAAGTTGGCATAGATTTATTTGCTGGGCCAACCGAAATCGCAATAATAGCAGATGAAACTGCAGACCCAGAAATTGTTGCTGTGGATTTAGTTGGACAGGCTGAGCATGGATATAATTCTCCAGCTTGGCTTTATACAACTAGTAAAAAACTTGCTGAAATAGTTATGAAGAGAGTTCCAGAATTAATTTCTAAACTTCCAGAATTACCAAGAACAAGTGCAGAGGCAGCATGGAAAGATTATGGTGAAGTTATTTTATGTGACAGTGATGAAGAGATGGCAAAAATAAGCGATGAATATGCTCCAGAACATTTAGAGGTACAAACTAAAAATCTAAAATGGTTTCATGATCGTCTCAAAAATTATGGCTCTTTATTTATTGGTGAGGAAACTACAGTTGCATATGGAGATAAATGCTCAGGAACTAATCATATTTTACCTACCAAGGGTGCTGGTAAATATACTGGTGGTTTATTTGTAGGAAAATTTATTAAAACATTAAGTTTTCAAAGAATGACCAAAGAGTCCACTAAGGAAGTTGGTGCTGCGGCTGCTAGAATATCAAGGTACGAAGGTATGGAAGCGCATGCAAGAACTGGTGATGTTAGATTGAGAAAATATGGATATTCAAATTAAGTCTAGTAAATATTGAAAAGTCAAATTAAAAAAATTATCAAATATATTGTTACTGGAAGTTTTTTATTCTTTTTAATAAAAGGTTTGCTTTGGTTGGCGGTATTTATTTTGGCTTGGTTTGGTTTTATTAGCTTTTCTTAAACTATAAAATTATACAAATCTCTAAAAATATAAATACATAAGCAGCTCATAAATATAATAATAAAGTTATTTATATATTTCCAAATTTTTTCCCCTTTTAAATAATTAGAAAAAAATTTTGATAAATATCCTAACAAAAAAAAGAAAATTAAAGATGAAATAGCTGCTCCTAAACCAAAATAATACTTGTTAAAAATTTCGAAATTTTTTGAAAAATTACCTAGAAAGAAAACAGTATCTGAATAAACATGTGGGTTTAAATAAGTAAAACCAAGAGTTTTAATTATAACACTTTTAAAAGATAAAATAGTTTGTTGTCCATTAAAGTTAACATTTTGATAGTTTGATTTTATTTTTTCAAATATGAAATAAATTAAAAATATAACTAATAAAATATTCAAAATAAATTCGACTATTCCTGATAAATAATTTTCTAAATAATTAAATAGGAAAATTCCTAAAAATATAAGAACCAAATCAGAGATGGAGCAAATTAAACATACAATAAAAATATAATTTTTTTTGAGACCTTGTTCTATTACAAAAATATTTTGAGCTCCTAAAGCTAAGATCAAACTTAGTCCTGTAAAAAAACCTAAAGTAAAAAAACTCATAAAATACAATTTTCTTTGATACCTTTTATCTTACTTAAGATAAATATCTTGAAATATTTTTAAAAATAATATCAAGATGACTTATGATTGGAATTCTAGGTGGCATGGGGACTCGAGCAGGGTTAGACTTTTGCAATAAACTTGCAGTTATTAATCGAGGTAAAATCGATCAAAATTACCCAATGTTTATGCTTTATAATAAATCTAAAATTCCAAACAGAATCAAAAATTTAAAAAAATACAATAACGTTTTAAAAAGTTTAATCTCTGGCTGTAGACTTCTTCAAAAAAACAAATGTAAGTTTATCGTCATGCCGTGTAATACAGCGCATTACTGGCATAAAGATCTTCAAAAAAATATTAAAATCCCAATACTGAGTATGCCAAAAGAAGTTTACATACATACAGAGAAAACTTGTAAACAAAATTCAAAAATTGGAATTTTATGCACTGAAGCAACTTTAAGTACAAAAATATATAATAAATATTTTGATAAAAATTATAAGTTATTAAGTCCTAATAAACCTTTGCAGAAAAAAAGCGTTAACAAAGCAATTCATTTGGTAAAAATGGGTAAAGTTAAAGATGCTGAAAAGGTATTACGACCTGCTGTAAAATATCTTTTAAAGATGAAATGTAAAAAAATTATACTTGGATGTACTGAAATACCTATTGCAATATTTGCTTATAAATCTTTTAAAAAGGTAAAAGAGTCTAGAATATTTATCGATCCTAATTTATTGTTAGCTCAAATATCTATGAAAAAATATTATAAATGATTATAAGAAATGATGCCTTACCAGGCAAATTTACATTATATTTAAGAAGACTTTATTATTTTTTTACAAATGAGCGATTCTCAAAAAAATTTGATTATGATTGGCACAAAAAATCAAGTCGATTTGACATAATTAATAAAATAATAAAAAAAAAGAAATTTGAATCATATCTAGAAATTGGATGTCAAAGTGATGTTAATTTCTCAAAAATAATTATTAAAAACAAAATTGGAGTTGATCCACAGTCTGGTGGAACACATCGGATGACAAGTGATGATTTTTTTAAACAAAACAAAATCACATTTGATTTAATATTTATAGATGGTCTTCATGTTTATGAACAAGTATTAAAAGATATAGAAAATTCTTTAAAAGTATTAAACGATAACGGGGTTATTTTAATTCATGATTGTCTACCAGCTAAAATATGGCATCAAACTATCCCACAAACTCATTCTAGTTGGAACGGTGACGTATGGAAATCTATAGTAAAATCAAGAACAAGAATAGATATAGATACTTATACTATTGAAGCTGATCAAGGCTTAGGGTTAATTCTAAAAAGAAAAAATAAAGATTTACTAGTCGATAAAATAGAAAATTTTAAAAACTTAAAATTTAGAGACTATTATATTCATCATAAAAAATTTATGAGAATTATAGATGAAAATGATGTGCTTGAAATAATTAATTAAGACCAACAACTTTTTTATTAGCTGTTGGTCTTAGATATTTTATTTATTTATTTGGATCTGGAACTTTTCTTAAGTAAGGTTTAACTGTTTCCCATCCATCAGGGTATATTTTTTTTGCTTCCTCGTTAGTAACTTTAGGAACAATAATAACATCTTCCCCTGGTTTCCAGTCAGCTGGAGTAGCAATTTTATGTTTTGCAGTTCTTTGCATTGAGTCAATTGCTCTTAATATTTCAGCAAAATTTCTTCCAGTTGTCATTGGATAAGTTAGAAAAAGTCCAATTCTTTTATCGGGTCTTATAATATAAACTGTTCGCACAGTTTCATTATCGACAGCAGTTCTTCCCATAGATGTAACCCCGGCGTCACCTTCCAACATATTATAAAGTTTAGCTACCGCTAAAGTTTCATCTGCAATTATTGGATAAGATGGTTTCATTCCGCAAACATCTTTTATGTCTTCTAACCATTTTACATGGTCTGAAACTGGATCAACACTTAATCCAAGAACCTTAACATTTCTTGCATCAAATTCAGGTTTCATTTTAGCTAATGAACCTAGTTCAGTTGTACATACTGGTGTAAAATCTTTTGGATGAGAAAATAAAACTCCCCAGCTATCACCTAACCACTCATGAAAAGATATGTCACCTTCTTGAGTTTTAGCTTTAAAGTCTGGAGCAAGACTGTTTATTTTTAATGTCATAATATTTATCCTTCAATTAATTTATTATTTAGAATGATTATAAGTCATTAGGCTTATATTTCAACGATATTCAAATTAACACGCAACTTATAAGATGTATATTATCTACTTAGTTTAAATGTTATGGTTTTGGATGGAAAAATCAAATCATTCAAACGTATTAATTGTTGGTGGAGGGTGCGCAGGAATAGCTGTTGCCTCAAGAATAAATAGTTTAAAATCAGATTTAACAATATCAATTGTAGAGCCTTCGGAAAAATCTTTATATCAAGCTGCTTGGACTTTGGTCGGCGCTGGGGCTTACAATGTAAACGATACAATAAAACCAATGTCTTCAGTTATGCCAAGTTATGTAAAATGGATAAAGGAGTACGCTGAAGAATTTCTACCAGATTCAAATTCATTAAAAACTAATGGAGGAACATACACGTATGATTATCTTGTTGTTTGTCCTGGTTTAAAATTAAACTATGACGGTGTTGCAGGTTTAAAAGAAAATTTAGGAAAAAACAATGTTTGTACAAATTATTCGGCTGAGATGGCCATTTACACTTGGGACTGTTTGAAACAATTAGACGGTGGAACTTTATTATTTACTGAACCACCAATGCCAATCAAATGTGCAGGTGCTCCACAAAAAATAGCTTATTTGGCAGCAGATCATTTAAAGAAAAAAGGAAAGCTTAGTGATAGTAATTTAGAATTTTTATGTGCTAAGCCCGTTATATTTGGAGTGCCGCATTTTCAAGGACCTTTAAACGAAATTTGTGACTCTTATGGAATAAAAAGAAGTTTCCAACATAATTTAATATCCGTTGATGGACAGTCAAAAGAAGCTGTGTTTAAACAATCAGATAAAGACGGTAATTCAAAAGAAGTTACCAAAAAGTTTGATTTTATTCATGTAACACCTCCTCAAACATCGCCAGATTTTGTAAAAAATAGTCCACTTGCTGATGCTGGTGGTTGGGTTGATGTTGATCATAAGGTTGGCACATTAAGACACACTAAATATGAAAATGTTTATAGTCTGGGAGATGTTATGAATGCTCCAAATGCTAAAACTGGAGCTGCAGTTAGAAAACAAGCTCCTATTGTTGCACATAATATTGTTAAAGATTATAAAAAATCCTCTGAAAGTTACAGACATTACGATGGTTATGGTGCATGTCCTTTAACTGTTGCGTATGGAAAAGTAATGCTAGCAGAATTTTGTTATGCCGGAAAGGTCACACCAAGCTTTCCTTTCGATCCAACAAAACCGAGTTCTTTGTACTGGCAAATGAAATCAAAACTGTTTCCTTGGTTACAATGGAATGTAATGTTTAAAGGAAAAGAATGGGCAAAACCAAATCATAAAGCACTTGAAAAATAATTTAAGGTAAATAATATATCAATATTATTACCTTATGATTTTTGAACAACTTTTTGATACTAAATCTTCAACTTACACTTACGTAATATCTAGCGGTGAAGGTAGAGAAGCTTTAATTATTGATCCAGTAATTGAGCATACTGATGAATATTTAAAAATTTTAGAAAAATTAAAGTTAAAATTAGTAAAAGTAATTGACACCCATATTCATGCGGATCACATTACTGCACTAAACGAACTTAATAAAAGAACAAGCTGTACAAGAATAATGGGTGAAAATTCAAAATCAGAAGTAATTGATTTAAAAATTAAAGATAATGAAAAAATAAATATTGAAAATATCGAACTTAAGGCAATGTACACCCCTGGTCATACTGACTGTTCTTATAGTTACTTAATGAAAGATAGAGTTTTTACAGGCGATACTTTGCTGATTAATGGAACTGGAAGAACAGACTTTCAAAATGGTAGTTCATATGATGCCTATGATTCCTTATTTAATAAACTATTAAAGTTGCCTGAAAATACACTTGTTTATCCTGCGCACGATTACAATGGTAAAAAATTTTCAACAATTGAAAAAGAAAAAAACAATAATCCAAGGCTTCAAGTTGGTTCAAAAGAACAATACGCAGAAATAATGGAAAATCTAAATCTAGCAAATCCTAAAATGATGGATGTTGCAGTCCCTGCAAACGTAAAAGGTCTTACTTTAGAACAGTTATAATCAGCGATAAATTAAAGTATTGTAATTAATCAATAAATATTTATATCTTTCTTATGGCATGCAATAACCCTAAATGCATATGTGCAAACTGCTCTAATGACGCTTGCGCTTGCGAAAGCGGCAGAGAGTGTTTATGTAAACCAGAAGACGCTTCTTGCTGTTGCTAGAAGTAGTTTTTAGCTAATCCTAAAAAATAAAATTTTATGAACGAATTTTTAGAGTCTATTATTGAAAGAGATCCAGCAGCTAAATCAAAATTAGCTGTAATTTTAACTTATCCAGGTGTAAAAGCTGTGTTTATGCATAAGATTGCAAATTTTTTTGCAATTGCAAAATTCGATTTAATAGCGAGAATAATTTCACAATTTTCAAGATTTATGACTGGAATAGAAATACATCCTAAAGCAAGGATTGGTAAAAATTTATTTATTGATCATGGTATGGGAGTTGTAATAGGAGAGACTTCAGACATTGGAGATAACGTCACAATTTATCATATGGTAACGCTTGGTGGAATTTCACCAAGTATAAATTCCAACGACCAAAGAGAAGTCAAAAGACACCCTTCTCTTCAAGATAATGTTGTGGTTGGCTCTGGCGCGCAAGTATTAGGACCAATTACAGTAGGAAAAAATGCAAAGATAGGTGCAAATGCTGTCGTAACAAAAAACGTTCCTGAAAATGGAATTATGATAGGTATACCAGCTAAAAATGTTGGAACAGCAACTGAAGAATTTAAACCATATGGTATAAACAACGACGAAAAAAATGAAGAATTTTCAGAATAATTTTATTTCAGGGATTGGAAATACTCCTTTAGTTAAATTAAAAGCAGCATCAGAAATAACTGGTTGTAATATTTACGGTAAAGCAGAATATTTGAACCCCGGTGGATCAGTAAAAGATAGAGCAGCCTTAGCTTTAATTAAGGATGCAGAAGAAAAAAAACTTATATCTAAAGGTGGAACAATAGTTGAAGGGACAGCTGGAAATACTGGAATAGGATTATGTCTAATTGGAAATTCAGTAGGATATAAAACGGTCATAGTTATGAATGATAACCAAACACAAGAAAAAAAAGATATGCTTAAGAATATTGGTGCAGATTTAAGATTAGTACCACCTAAACCATATAAAGACGATGGCAATTACGTAAAAGTTGCGGGAAGACTTGCTGATGAATTAAAAAGTTCAAACAATCATGGGGTGGTTTGGGCTAACCAGTTTGATAATACTGCAAATTCAAAAGGACATTACGAATCTACTGGACCTGAAATTTGGGATCAAACTGAAGGTAAGGTTGATGCTTTTGTTTGTGCATCAGGTACTGGTGGAACAATTGCTGGAGTAAGTAGTTATTTAAAAGAAAAAAGTAAAGATGTAAAAATTTATTTATCAGACCCTGCTGGATCTTCTTTATACAATTATATAGAAAATGGAGAACTTAAAGGCGATGGTAATTCAATCACAGAAGGAATTGGCTCAAGTAGAGTGACTGCAAATTTTGCAGAAGCTAAAATTGATGGTGCATTTTCAATAAGTGATCAAGAGTCATTACCAATCTTGTACGATCTAATCCAAAATGAAGGTTTAAGTTTAGGTACAAGCTGCGGAGTAAATATAGCTGGAGCTATAAGATTGGGTAAAAAGTTAGGACCTGGAAAAACTATTGTAACAATTCTTTGCGATAGATCAGATAAATACAACTCCAAGCTGTTTAATAAGAAATTTCTTCAAGAAAAAGGCTTACCATTTCCTAACTGGATATAAGACCGCATACCTGCATTGTAATAAAATCTATACATTTTTTGAATATATTAAGTTTAATTGTACTTTTGAAAGGAAGCATTATGAAAGATTATTTAGCAACACACGTTTTTAAATCAGAAGAAATGAAAAAAAAATTTCATGAGGTTGTCGGTTCAACTTCTCCTGAAGATTTAAAAAAAGGAGTAAACGGTGAAAAAGCTGTATGCCATATGACTATGATGTGTGCAGGCGACTCAATGAACATGTACTGTAAATGGCAAGCGGAAAGTCCTCAAGCCATTATTGATCAATTAGGAGATATGAACAATTTTTTTGACACTACTTCTGAAGAATGTTCGCAGGTTATGGACTTTTCAAAAATGTAAGGAGAAAACTATGAAAAAAATAATTATATTAACTTTTTTTACACTATTTACCTCTAACTTATTAGCTGAGACAGGGAAGTTTAATGCAAGTGGAATGGGTTCATGGGAAATGAATGTTATGAATGCTGGTAATGGTAATATGAGTATAACTTATGATGGTAATGCTGGACTTTCAGACAAAGAAAATGGAAGTATTTTTGACAAATCTACTATGCATTGTATTGGAGGACTTACTTTAACTGCAGGTAAGTTTGATGATGAAACTGGAATGTGTACATTTTATCTAAATGACGGAGAAAAAGTATTCATAAATTATAAAGGTAAAGGCACTGGAGGTGTTGGTGGTTCTGGAGATTTCATTATTATTGGTGGAACTGGAAAATATGAAAACATATCAGGAACAGGATTTTCAAGCAGACAAAATCTTAAAGGCAAAAGTGGAATGGCTCATTCAATGAATCAAATGAGCGGAAAGTATACTTATTAATTAACAATTAATTTAGAAAGGAATATTTTATGGACGTAAAAGAACAAACAAGAAAAGCTTACGAGCTTTTTGGTAAAGGCGATATGGAAACTTTTTTTAATGATATGATTGATGACAATATTGTATGGACATTTCCAGGTAAAGAAGGAGTTCACCCATTATCAGGAGTTCACAAAGGTAAACAAGCTATGATGGCTGCAATGTCAAAAATTCCAGCAACATGGCCAAATTTCCATTTAAAAATTTTAGATATGATCAGTGAAGGTAATAAAGTATTTGTTAGAGTGCATGCAACTGCTGACAACATGGATACTATGTTTGGTCATTACTTTGAAGTTAGTGATGACGGAAAAACTAAAATTATGATGACTTTTGATGATACTCTTAGCATGTTTAATGCGATGAAAAAATAAATCACTTACAACAAGGGAGGAGAAATAAAATGGAAAAAGAAATGTTAGCTTTAGTTAATCTTAAAGAAGGTAAACTAGAAACTTTTATGGGATGGATGCAGTCTGATGAAGGTATGGAAGTAAGGAAAAGTCTTGCTTATCCAGAAAAAACTATTGGTGGAATGAAACCTGACAAAAGCGGTATTCTGTTTAAGGTTTCAGTTCATAATGAGGCTGGAATGAAAGAATTTGTTGCTGGCAATAATCCAAAAGCTAAAGCGATTTACGCAGAATGCGTAGACAATGTACAATTATGGGAATTATCTAAAGTAGAGGTTTAAATATGAAAAAATTATTTTTAGTTTTATTTAGCATCGTTTTTATTAACTCTGCTAATGCAGGAGATTTGAGCAAGAAAGATATGGAAAAAGCATGGGATTGCGTTGGTATATACATGGCTAACTATTTTTTACCTTCAGGGGAAACATTTGAGTATAGTATGAAAGAAAAGTCTATTTCATCAGCTAAAGTTTGGAAAACTTATGCTTTAGAGATTGGTATAAAAGAGAAAGATTGGGATGAAGGAGCTAATAAAGCTGTAGATAAGTATTATGGTTCTAAATATAATAAAGAATTAACTGATGGTTGCCATGCTTTTTTAGAAAAAACCATTCCAGATGGAAAAGGAAGAGTAGAAAAAGTTGTGCAAACTTTATACTAAAAAGGAGGATAAATGGCTAAGTTTTATCTAATTGGAAAAATAAGTGGAGAGTTAATGAAGAGAATGCAGAATGAACCAACTGCAGACAGATTTGCTTCTACAAAAAAGGTAACAGAGGCTGCTGGTTTAAAACTTATTTCTTACGAGTGGGTAAGAGGTAGATTTGACGTAATTTCTTGTGTTGAGGGTGAATACGAGCAAGCCGTTGCCCTAAAAATAGCTTTTAAAAATTCTGGACTAATGGATGATTTAATGGTGCACGAAGTTATTGATTATAATAAAGCTTTTCAAAATGCTGCCAATGCTGCAAATACAGTTATTAAACCTGGCAAGTAATGGCTGGTTATGTAATTGCACAGATTAATTTAAAAAACAAAGAAGGTTATAAAGAATACGCAGAAAAAGTTCCTAAATCTGTTGCTTCATTTGGGGGAAAGTATCTTGTCAGAGCTGGAGAATTTAAGCATTTAGAGGGAAAATGGGATTATTCAAGAAATGTAATAATTAAGTTTCCAACTTATGAAAAAGCTTTGGAGTGGTACAATTCAGAAGAGTATGGGTTAATTAAGCATTTGCGCATTAATAATTCTGAAGGTAACCTAATTATAATAAAAGGAGATTCTCATGATTGAAAAATTCAATAATATTTTTTATTTAATTATTTACTTGGTTCATTTTGGAATAGTGGGAGCTTATGCTTATCAATTAGTATTTGATACTAAAAACTTTCTTAAAGGTAGAGGAGTTGATAAATCTGCAACTTTGTTAACTCGATTTGGTGGTTCATTTATGGTTGCAACAGTGATTATGGCTATCTATGTGGCTTTTGTTAGATCAGGTGGGCTGGAAGCAACTTGGGCTTTCTTTAATTTAATTTTTATAATCAATGCATCAATCTTGGTTATAAATTTTTACTCACTTAAAATTGATAAGACGGGTGTAAACAAAAAAACTCGTGATGATGGAATATATGCACCATTAGCTTTAACTATTATGAGTGCAATTCTATGTTATGGTTTAGCTGATAAAATTTATGTTTAACAATTAATAAAGGAGATAAAATGTCTATATTAGAAAATTACAGTAACGCTATAAAAAATAAAGACGAAGCATTAATGAATCAACTTTTGCATGATGATTTTAAATTTACTATGCATAAATCTGGAAATTCTCTAGGAAAAGCAGATGTAATTAAATGGGCAATGAGTGGAGATATTAAACAAGACAAGTCAAGAATAGTTTATGAAAATAATGAAGTTGGTGTCCATCACGCTATCGTGACTTTTGATGATGGAAATGTTGAAGCAGTAATGGCAGTTTACAAATATAAAGATGGAAAAATTATAAGTTTGGAAACTGGTGCAACCCCTATGTCAAAATAAGTGAAAAAAATATTTTTAATATTTTTTTTATTTTTATTTTCCACTAATTCTTTTACTCAAAATCAAACAATATCAGACCTAGATGGATTATTTGAGAAATTAAAAAAAACAAATAACCCAATGACTGCTAGAGAAATCGAGGGGAAAATTTGGAAACTTTGGACCACACATCCAACTCAAGAAAGTTTAACCAGCCTTTTAGCAAAGGGTTCACAGTATATGTCCCAAAACCAACTTACTAGTGCACACAATGTATTTTCGAAAGCTATTGAATTAGATCCAAATTGGGCAGAAGCTTGGAATAAAAGAGCAACAGTCTTATATCTTATGGGCAATCTAGAATTATCTCAAAATGATATCGATATGGTTTTAAAATTAGAAAAAAGACATTTTGGAGCTCTCTCGGGTCAAGGCCTTGTTCAAACAGCTTTAAAAAATTATCAAAAAGCTATTGATAGTTATATAGAAGCACACAAAGTTTATCCTGCTATGGAAACACCTTTGGTAATGATAGAAAAACTAAGAGAACTAATTAAAAAAGAAAGTATATGATAAAAAATGGATCAATTACTTTTTCTATGTATAATAATTACTGCGCTTGATTTTTTTCTAATCATATACGCACTTACAATCCCATTATACCCAAAAAGTTGGAGAAAGAAGGTTAATAAAAAATATAAGAATGAAACTGCTACAGGTATAACTATAATTTTCGTTACTATGGCAACTTGTTTCCTATGGATAATTTATTTTTATTTTTTAATATTTCATTTATAATTTCTGAATGAGTAATATTTTACCTTATATAATTCTTATTATTGCTGTAGCACTAGGTACTGCTGCAAATGGATTTGCAAAGAGTGCTCAAGGTTTTACTTTGTTAATCCCAAGTTTAATGACTGCAATTACGATTGTTGGATGTATGTATACATTGTCTTTGGTTATGAAAACTATTCCTGTTGGTATCACTTACGCTTCTTTTGCTGGTCTATGCATTATAGCTACAATTATAATTGGAATTTTAAAATTTAATCAATTTCCAGATCTTTATACTATTTTGGGAATGGTATTAATTATTTCAGGCGTTTTAATTGTAAATTTACTTGGTAAAACTTCATCATGATTCCTAAGAAATACTCTAATTTAATTTATATTTTGATAATGGGCTTTGGAATGAGTCTTTTAATGACACTTATTATTACTTTCATCAATACGGGTTATGATAATGAGTATTTTATGAGGTTTTTAAAGGCATGGTCTGTAGGTCTACCCATTGCAATTATTGTCTCATTGTTGGTAGGACCTATTGCAAAACGATTTGTAGATAATATAAGCAACTGAAATGTATAAAGTAATAATTACTTATGAACTAATATTTTTAGCCTTTTGGAATATATTATATTTGTCTAATTCTGATGTTGAAAATTGGTTCACCGAAAAATTCTTAACTGCGATATTTGTATTTTTTTCAACAATGGCTCTTGGTGCAACTTTAGTTTATATAGTTTATATCAGCATAAAATTATCTGGATTAGCTGGAGTGCTTCAAAGTCTTAAGGATCCAAGAAAAAAAGGAAATTAATAAATTTCTAATATCAGTCTTAAATGTTTGAACCAAATAGAGATTTTGCTTGTAAAAAATTAATTAATTTTATTAATAATAATTTATCAGAGTATTCAAAGCTTAGAAATTTTGATTTTGGGCCGGATCAAAGAGGAAATATTTCTTGTTTATCCCCTTATATAACTCACGGGGTTTTATCTGAGAGAGAAGTAATGAGTCTTTCTTTAAAAAAGTTTCCATTTGTAAAAATAGAAAAATTTATTCAAGAAGTTTTATGGCGTGTTTATTGGAAAGGATGGCTAGAATTAAGACCAAATGTATGGAGAGATTATATTTTAGATCTAAACCGGCTGAAACAGGAATATAAAGATGATAAAAATTATCTAGAAGCTGTTGAAGGAAGAACTAAAATTGAATGCTTTAATACATGGGTAGATGAACTAAAAAGATATAATTATCTTCACAATCATGCAAGAATGTGGTTTGCAAGTATTTGGATTTTTACTCTTGGTTTGCCTTGGCAATTGGGGGCAGAGTTTTTCATGAAATATCTTTTAGATGGAGACAGTGCATCAAATACTTTAGGTTGGAGATGGACCGCAGGCATTCAGACAAAAGGTAAAAATTATGTTGCTTCTGAATGGAATATAAAAAAATTTACAAATAATAGATTTAGCAACATAAAATTAAATGAAAACCCAGTTCCCATAAATGATGAAAGAAATTATTCAATTATAAATAATGGGTTCCTTGATGCAAATATATCGAATAGCCAAGATTTATTAGTATTTGATAATAATATATCTTTTGAACAAAGTGATTTTAAAGATCAATCTTTTAAAACTATTTATTTTGTGTTCAATGAAAATGAAACAAGACAAATTAAACTAGATGAAAAAGTTATAAATTTTAAAAAATCTCTAATAAAAGATCAAATAGAAAGTTTAAAAAATAAATCTTTAAATTGTAAAATTATCAATATTCAAGACTTAAAAGATATGAAAGAAAATTTATTAGCTTTATACCCATCTATTGGTGAGAATCTGGATTATATTAACTCAAATAATTTTAAGAATATTAGTTTTTTATATAGAAAAATCGATCAGTATTCTTGGGAATATTGTAATAAAGGTTTTTTCAATTTTAAAAACTATATACCAAAGATAGTTCAAGAATTTATTTAGAAGAACATCTTTTAGAACAATACTTCACTCGATCCCAATTTAATCTCCATTTTTTTCTCCAAACAAATGGTCTTTTGCAGACTGGACAAGTCTTAGAAGGTAAATTTTGTTTTTTCATTTTAGTTGGTGTTTATTTTTCAAAAATAAAAAATAAGCAATCACCTCATAACCATAATGGAATAAAACAAATAAAGGTTTAATTGAAAATATTTTTGCTAGAAAATTATATTTGGGAATTTTTGACCATATGACAACAAAAGCTTTTGCACCACCTATCACGTTTCCATCTTCAATTACATGAAGTCTTCTTAATAATTCTTCTTGAGTTTTAGATGTTAGTCTTAACGCATCTTCATTATTTGTAATATCAATCCATTCCAAATTACTATCGGCAATCTTTTTGTAGTGATTTATTTCCAATCTACAAACATTACAGGAGTCGTTAAAAAAAACTTTAATTGCCATATGTGTTTTTATTTATAAATTTTTCAGCCTCTGACAATATTAATTTTTTTCTGTCGGGTTTCATTTTATCAAAAATTCTTACCATCATTGATAATCTTGGATTTTTTAAAAAGAAAGTTCTATTTCTATTTATAAATCTCCAATACAATCCATCCATTGTATTACACCAATCACCTTTTTTAAAATCCATCATCTTCATAAAATAACTAGATCCACAGATATATGGTTTGGTTGCAAAGATCCCTCCATCGCTAAATAAACCCATTCCATAAACATTTGGTACCATTACCCAATCAGACGAGTCTACAAACATTTCCATAAACCATTTGTAAACAATTTTAGGTTTTACTTCACAAAGGTTCATTATATTTGAAAGTATCATTAACCTTTCAATATGATGTGACCAGCCATGATTTAATGCATTTTTAATTGCATAATCCAAAGGTGGTAGACCCGTTGTTCCTTCATACCACGAATTTTTCATTTTTCTGTTTTGTTTAAAGAAATTTCTTGTTTCCATCTCATCACTATACTTTTGATAAACGCCCCTCATAAATTCTCTCCACCCAATTACTTGTCTTACATAACCTTCCAACGAATTGAGTCTTATTTTATTTTTTTTATGGAACTCTAAAGTTTTTGAGATAATAAATTCAGGAGTTATTAGACCAAGGTTGATGTATGGACTTAGGGCGCTGTGAAATAGAATATTGTTTCCTTGGTCAACTGCATCTTCATAGTCACCAAATAAATTTGATTTTTCTTTTAAAAAAAAATTTAAAAGTTTCACAACATCATTGTATTCAGTTGCGAACCAAAAATTTTGTGTGCTCCCTGGATGGTCTTTAAATATTTTCTCAACGATAGGTTTCAAATTTTTAGTATGTTTTGTTTCTGAAATAATTGGAAACTTTGGTACTTTTGTATTTTTAGGAAGTTTCTTTCTATTATCTTCATCAAAGCTCCATTTACCTCCTTCGGGTGCTCCATCTTTATTCATTAAAATATTAAGTTTTTGTCTTGTACCTTTATAAAATGTCGCCATAAAAGGTCTTTTATTTTTAGATAGATAATCATTAAATTCTTCTCTAGAATTTAAAAACATTGGTGATTTAATTTTATTCCAAATTAAGTCATTTTTTTTAACAAAACTCTGTACTTTTTTTTCAAAGAATTTGTCTTCAATTTCAAAACTTGTAATTTCTTTAATTTTTTTTAATTTGATTACCTTCTTAACTTTATCTAAATAATCCTTTTTAAAATCACTTGTTTCAATATTAGTATATTCAACTTTGAATTTATTTTTTTTCAAATTATCTGCATGTGATCTCATAGATGATAAAAATAAGAGGATTTTTAATTTATGATGCTTTTCATATGTGCATAATTCGTAATCCTCAGACATGAAGAATAAGTGATCATTTTTGAAGCGGTCTAGATATTTTGGTGGAAATAACTGATTTCCAAGTATAAAAAATAACTTCATACTGCTAATATAGCTTTAAAAAAAATATATGTCAGAAAAATATTTAATTTTTGGTGCGACAGGTTCGATCGGTTCAAGTTTGTCAAAACAACTAAAAGATTCTGGGAAAGAAGTTCATTTAGTTGCAAGAGATGAAAGTGAAGTAAAAAATCTTTCAGAACAATTAGGTTGTTCATATACAGTTGCTGATGTTCTTGAAAATGGTTTCTTAGATAAAGTTAAGGCAGATGTGCCTGATGTAAAAGGTATTGCATATTGTGTTGGATCAATAGTGCTCAAACCACTTAGAATGATTAAAGAAGATGAATTTAATCAATGTATGAAATTAAATTGTTACTCAGCGTTGGAAATAGTTAAAGGGTATCAAGATACTTTAAAAAAAAACAAAGGGTCAGTTGTTTTATTTTCAACTGTTGCTGTCAGAAGAGGTTTTGCTAATCACGGAATAATAGCTTCTGCAAAAGCAGCTGTTGAAGGTTTAACTGTTAGTCTTGCCTCCGAACTTGCACCAAATGTAAGGGTAAATTGTATTGCACCAAGTTTATCAAAATCTAAAATTGCAGATCCTATGTTAAAGAATACAGTGCTAGCAGAAGGTATTGCGAAAGCCCACCCTCTTAAAAGAGTTGGTGAAGGTGCTGACAGTGCTTCGCTTGCAAAGTTTTTAATAACTGACGAAAGTTCTTGGGTTACAGGCCAAGTTATTGGTGTTGATGGAGGAAGATCAACTTTATCTTAAAATTTTATGTTTATTGCAATGAATAGATTTAAAATTGTTAAAGGAAAAGAAAAAGAATTTGAAGATGTTTGGAAAAATAGGGATACTCATTTAAAAGGGGTGAATGGTTTTAAAGAATTTCATTTGGTTAAAGGAAATGTAAACGAAGATCATACTTTATACGCTTCTCATAGTATTTGGATGTCAAAAGAAGCATTTATAGATTGGACAAAGTCTGAAGCTTTTAGATTGGCCCACAAAAATGCTGGGCAACATAAAGATCTTTATATCGGTGCACCCAACTTTGAAGGCTTTGAAGTAGTTATCTAAAACTACTTGTAAATTTTATCTACCTCTACTTGATAAGACTCAACCAACTTATTGTTTTGATTGGCTATCCCAACAACATCAATCATCTCTTTAATCATTTGATCTGAAGCTCCTTTTTTTTTAGCAGCTGCAGTATGAGATCTAATACAGTATTCACAACTATTTGTTATTGAAACTGCAACATAGATTAGTTCTTTCGTAACAGGATCAAGTGTACCCTTTTTCATAATTTGTTTTAAATTATTCCACGTGCGTTCCAATGTTTCAGGATTATTTGCTATCGCTCTCCAAAAGTTAGGAATTTTTTTTATATTCCTAGTCCGCTTAATATCATCAAAAACTTTTTTAACTTTTCCTTTTACTCTTTGCTCACTTACTAATTTAAATACTGACATTTTACCTCCATTTATAAAAATTAAAAATTAGTTGAAACTTCTACGTTTGTATCGTACTCGAGCGAGTCATCAAATATATGATTGTGATTAATTGAAAAATCAAAACCGCTGATATTTTTACTATAACTTAAACTAGACTCATGGGCATTAACAGGATTGTAATTAAACGCAAACTCACCATCCTCTTCTTTTGATCTACTAAATTTCAGTATAAATATTTCTCTAGAGCTATTAGGACCTTTTCTATCATTGAGACTAATAATTTTTTCAAAACTTGAGGAAACAGTAAAACCATTTAAATATACAGCTTCGAAACCAATATTATATTTTAGATCCTGGTTTGAATATTTTCGAATTGTATCTGTTACAACATTAGTTTCTCCGTGATAAATATACTTATAATCAATATCATCACTTAAATCATAGAGAAGTTCTAATCCTCCCATTGGTTGAAGAGTTCCCATCTCAGTAACATATTCATCCATTTCAAATAAAAATCCTCCAGCCAACTCACCGGTTGCAAAATCAGTATCCTTATAAGTTAAATTTTTTATCAAAGGATCACTTGGATTATTTATATAATCTGTAAATTCTGATAAATGAGTAATGCCATATGTAAGTTTTGCAGTTGGAGTCATATTAAATCTACCTGCTTTACTTCTAGTTCGATAATTTAATGTTCCAAAAATTTGTCCCCCATTTCTCTCACCTGATAACTTAGATTGATAAATATGATCAATACTTAAAAAACTTACACCTAAAACAGCGTTTACATATTGATTATGTTGAGTTGGAGCAATTCCATATAAATTTAAAGTAAGCGACTCCATGGTTACGTCTTGTTTGGATTTTTTAATTTCACTACTGCTATCTCCATATCTAAGAGCTAATCCAAAAAACTTATCCTCACCGTATTTTCTATCAGCCCCCAACGTTATTCCTTTTACCAATACATCTTTTGGTTTTTCACTTCCATGCTGGCCGTACAAACCTACATATACATCTACAAGACTCCAAGTAGACCATTTAGATTTTTTGTCTTCATTTTTAGTTTTGCTAATTAATGAGGCAATATTTTTCCTTGCAATTGGTTCAAATTTATTTGCTAACCTATCTATTAAAGTATTTTTATAATTAAAGTTTAAATTATGAGCAGTTAAGTTCTCTTCGTCTCTATTTCTCTTAATCCACTCAAATCTTTTAAAAATAGTAGTCGTATTTAAACTTATATTTTGCTTTGTAAGCTCCACTGTTGTTCCAAAAGTAGAAGTTGTTGCAGATGTACATTCTACTAATCCATAAGGACATTCTAAATCAAAACGATTTACTTGATCTACACCAGCAGAGCCTTTTATTTGCGTCATAAATAGCATCATGCCGTCAGGAGAAAAACTAAAACCTCTAGGAAAACCTGTCTTATTAGTATTTGAAGTTATATTACCAAAACCCTTTACATTCCATCTTCCAACTTTTTCTGCAGTAGATACATCAAAACTTTCTTCTAATCGAAATTGGTAAATGTAACTATAATTAAATTGATTTTTTCCTGCAATAATAGGATCTGGTTCTCCTGTTTGATTTAAAATTAATACAAACATTGAAAAACCATCATCACTAAATTCTATATCTTTTGCCTGATCATTCGATGAATGTTTGCCTACTTCAACACCTAAAGTGCTTAGATCCACTTGATGAATTTGAGTTGATGAACTAAAATCATGTGGTGCAGGTAATTCAATAGTAGTTAAAATTGGAGTGTTATTACTTCCATCAAGTGTATAAACTTTTGTTCCTTCTTTATTAAATGCTACACTATTTATAGCAGCATCAAATATAAGTCTGCTTTCGTATAGCATTCCATCAACATCAAATGCTGCAGCAGCGTTAAACTTTCCTAATTTTCCATCCTCACCTAAGATGTAAAATATTTTTCCATCATCTTTAATTACTATATTTTGTAATTCATCATCTACTTGAGCTGAGCCTGTAACAGCAAATGAATTTCCCAACGGATTTTCTCCATCAATAGCATCACAGGTTACATCTCCACCTCCACTATTCATTAAATCTGATGTAACTTTAAAAGGCTCAGCTACTTTGTTCATACTTAAAAGATGACTAGCCATACTGTCATGATTGTCTGAATTTACTGTAAAAACTGTTAAACCATCGTCACTCCAAGCAACATCCTCCGGATTTTGAGTCCTATCACCATTAAGGGCAGTCTCAGCTCTACTTGATTCGCAACCCAAACCGCCGCCATGTGCTGTGTTACCACCAGGAATTACTCCATCAAACCATCTCACATTTAGTTCCCGAGCTACTGCAAAATTTGAAATAAAAATCGAGATAAAATAGCAAATTATTATCAGGACAGCTTTTTTCATAATCGATTATTTTAGTGCAGGTTTTAAAAGCCTCAACATTTTTTTATGTATGGATTTATTAGCAGAAATCAAAACATTTCCAGCTTTATTTGCATTTTCATTATGCCAAGTAGAAGCGATTCCACCTGAGGCTTTAATTATTGGAATTAATGGATGAATATCCCAGATTTTATTCATACATTGAATAACAACATCTAATCTTCCTTCACAAAAATGCGCATAACTTAATGCATCAGAACAAGGGAACTGCATCATTTTTAAAATTTTTGGAATTTTCTTTTGTTTATTTAATGATAAATATCCATGAAAAGCTGCAGACACTTTCATATTTTTAAATGTTGCTTTTTTATTGATACTTAATTTTGATTTTTTTCCATTATCAACTACATAGGCAACTTTGTTAGAAACATTGTAGTAGTATTTTTTTAATTTAGGAAAATTTGCCAAACCTACAATTGGATCTCCTTTATAATTTAATGAGATCAAATTGCTCCAAGTTGGATTTCCTATTACAAAAGATCTTGTTCCATCTATTGGATCTATAATCCAAGCGAAATCACTTTTAACCTTTTTGTGTCCAAATTCTTCTCCAATTATTTGATGATCCGGAAATTTCTTTTGTATTTTAGCTCTTATAAATTTTTCAAATGCCTTATCCGCAGATGTAACCGGGTCATAACCTTTGCCCTTAAGTTTATTATTTACCTTAAAGGGCTTGTTAAGTTTCTTATAATAAAGTCGTGTTAAGTCCTTAGCTAAGCTGTTTAAAAAGCTTGAAAATACTTTAATTTTCTTTGAATTTATCTCTGTCATAAATAGTCACTTACTATTTTATTTATCTTGATTAAAGACAAATTTTAAATAATCCTCAAATATACTATGAAAATAGAACTGAATAATAACAAGATTTTCTATAAAAATGGCTCATCTGTACAAGAGATACATCCATTTTGGTTACGTGAAAGAGCCAATGGTGAAAAATACTTAGATAAAAAAACACAACAAAGACTTTTTGATCCAACTTCATTAAATGTTGAAATAGCAATCAAAAGTGCTCGAATTAATAATGACTTATTAGAGATTGATTTCAATGATGGCGTTAATTCTAAATTAAATATTGAAAAGATTGCTGAAGAATTTTCAAAAGAAGATGAAGTCATTCATGGCATAGAAAAAATTAAATGGAATTCATCTTTTAAAGATTTTAAAAAATATAAGTATTCTGATGATCTTTTTGAAACACAAGAAATGCATGATTTATTATTGTCTTTTTATAAATATGGATTTGTAATTATTGAAGATGTACCGACTGAAGATAATTTCCTAGTAAAATTTGCAAATAAAGTAGGAAGTGTAAGACGAACAAATTTTGGTGAGCATTTTAATGTTAAATCAATTCCAAGTCCTAATGATTTAGCTTATACATCTCTTGCCTTGGCACCACATACAGATAATCCTTATAGAAATCCTGTACCATGTATTCAGTTATTACATTGCATTATCAACGAAGTTTCTGGTGGTCATTCAACGTTAGTAGATGGATATACTGTGACCGAAGATTTAAAAAAAGAAAATTCAGAATTCTTTGATATTCTAACTAAAATTAAAGTTAAATTTAAATTTATAGACAAAGATGTTGTTTTAGAGCATTGGGCTGAATTAATACAATTAGATGAAAATAATAAATTTAAACAGGTTAGATTTAGTCCAAGATTAGATTTTGTTCCGATTTTAGAAAAAAATGAATTAGATTTATATTATAAAGCGAGAAAGAAATTATCTACTATGTATAATTCTGATAAATATAGAATTGAATTTAAACTGCAGCCAAAAGATCTTTTAATGATGGATAATTATAGATTATTACATGGTAGAACAGAATTTGATGCAAATGAGGGTAATAGATTTCTGCAAGGTTGTTATTTAGATTTCGATAGTACAGAGGGTAAATTAAGACACTTAAAAAGAAAATTTAATCTTTGACTTTTAAAGATACCTTAATTGCATCTCTAGTTCCAATTTTTTTAGGTTTTGGTTTTGTAATTGCTAAACCAGCAATGGAACATTTTCCACCTATACTTTTGATGGGTTTAAGATTTACTTTTGCGGCATCAATTTTAATTTGGTGGTTCCCAATTCCAAGAGGTTATCTTAAGCAAATTTTTATAGCTTCTTTAATTGCAAATACTTTACAGTATAGCGTTACTTATACCGGTTTAAATTTAATCGATGCTTCTGCAGCTGTACTACTGGTTCAAACAGAGGTTCCATTTGGAGTTTTATTTGCTTACTTCATGCTTAAAGAAAAACCTACCATAAGAAGTTTAATTGGAATTACAATTGCATTTGTTGGAGTTTACATTTTAACAGGCTCTCCAAATTTAGAAGGAAAATTTTTAGGTATATTTCTTACAATATTAGGATCTGCTATTTGGGCATTAGGACAAGTATTGGTAAAACCTTTAAGTAAAGAGATAGCTCCACTAACACTTGTTGCGTGGCTAGCTATTTTCTCAGGACCAATATTAATTTTTTTATCTGCGATCCTTGATGGCAATACAGTAAATTATATTAAATCTGCAAACTTTAATAGCTGGGCTATTGCGTTTTATTTAGGATTTTTTATGCAACCAGTTACGTATGGGTGTTTTTATTACGTATTAAAAAATAACCCTTTATATAAAGTATTACCCATTGTCACCATGGGTATACCTTTGACTGGCTTATTAGCAGCAATACTTCTTCTTGGAGAAAAACCAACAACAGAACTATATCTTGGAGGCTTTATAATTTTAATAGGGGTGATTTTAATTGTTTATACAAAACAGAAAAAATAGTTAAACAAAATATATCTAAAATTTATCCAATTTTACTCAATATTGGAATGTATTCTAAAATATAGAAACCTAAAACTTGTAGTTTGTTTGTAAGTATTAACACACCAGTTATAAGTAAAAGTACACCACCAGTTTTTGTAATTATATTCATTTTCTGTTTTATATTTTTAGATATAAGAAGAAATTTTTGCGTTGCATAACCAGCGAATATAAATGGTATTGCTAACCCTAATGAATAAGACGAAAGAAGAAGTATTCCCTTATAAATACTTTCAGTTGTTGACGCTAAAATTAAAATTGAACCTAATATTGGACCAATGCAGGGTGTCCAACCAAAAGCAAAAGCCATCCCGACTAAAAAAGAACTAAACAGATTACTATTTTTATTTGCATCTATTCTTTTCTCATAATTTAGGAAGCTGATATTTAATATTCCTAAAATATGTAAAGAAAAAATGATTATTATAACTCCTGCAATTATTCTAAGTGGAAATGAATTACTTAATAAAATCTTTCCTAAAAAAGTTGCAGATGCACCAAAAATAATAAAGACAACTGAAAAACCTAAAGTAAATAAAATTATTGGTGTTAGGTTTACATTTTTATTCTTTACCAATTCATCTAAAGTGGAACCTGATATATATGAAATATAGCCTGGTATAAGTGGTAAAACGCAAGGAGATAAAAAACTTATTAACCCTGCTCCAAATGCAATAAATAGTTCTGTCATTTTATCCTGAATTTTTCATCGCTGCTGCTATACCCGCGATAGAGGTCATCATAGAGTCATCTAGATATTTCTTGTGCTGTTTTGGAATACCTTTTTTTGATAATTTTTTCATCACAACTGCTTGTAAAATATTTAGTACCTCTGTGTAAATATTTCTAACGATTACTGAGGATCTAAACTTTTTTCTCTGGTTTGCAATATCAGTTGGGGTAATATATTTATTTAATTTTTGAACATTATCAAATTCTAATCTTAATTTTTTGCCTACATTTTTAAGTTTACTATCAGCTAAACCATCTTCATAAATTTCTGAAATATCGGGATCAACTTTTGAAATTACCATGTCCAATATATCCATTGTTGAATTAAAAAAAGGCCAATTTTTTTCCATATCAACCAAGGTAGATTTAAACTTTTTAACCGAAGAATATTTTAATGCATCACCAGTGCCAAGCCATGCTGGTAACATTAATCTAATTTGCGTCCATGCAAAAACCCACGGTATTGCTCTAAGACCTTTTATATTATCAATATTTTTTCTTTTTGAAGGTCTTGATCCAATTGATAGTTTTCCAAGAGCGACATGGGGCGTTACGGTTTTAAAGTATCTTATAAAATCCGAATTTTCTCTAATGTTTTTCCTATAAGATTTTGTTGATATTTTGGTCATGTCTTCAATTAATCTTCTCCAACTTTCTTTTGGTTTAGGTGGTGGTTTTAGAGTTGCTTGCATTACTGCACCAATGTAACTACATAAATTATATTTTGCTAATGGCTCGTAGCCATATTTTTGTTGTATCATTTCACCTTGATCAGTTATCCTAATTTTTCCATTAACAGAACCTGCTGGTTGTGATCTTAATGTTGATTGAATGGGACCACCTCCTCTACCCGCGGATCCTCCACGACCATGAAAAAATGTAAGATTTATTTTATACTTCTTTCCTAGCTGAACAATTTCCTCTTGTAACTTATATTGATGCCAGCTTGCTGAAAGTTTTCCTGCATCTTTACTTGAGTCTGAATAACCAATCATAATTTCATGATTTTTCTTAATTAAATTTCTATACCAACCAAGAGAAAATAAATTTTCCATTATCGATTTCGCATTTTTCAAATCATCCAAAGTTTCAAACAATGGTACTACTCTCAATCTTTTTTTGATATTTGCTTCTTTTTGTAAAAATGAAACTGTTAGAATATCAGATGCAGATGATGTCATTGATATAACATAAGCACCTAAACATTCTTCTGGTTGCTCAGCTAAAATCTTAAAAGTAGACCAAACCTCAGAATTTTCTTTATTTCTAAATTTAAAGTTTTTAATTAACTGTTTTTTTGATTTTAATCCTTTAGACAAAAAACTGATCTTTTGTTTTTCCGTCCATTCATTGTAGTTTTTATTATATTTTTTTTTAATAAATTCGGTTAATAATTGAGAATGTCTAGATGACTCTTGCCTTATATCTAACTTTGCAAGATTAATTCCAAAACATTTTGCTCTACGCATTAAATCAAGTAAATCCCCACTAGCAATATTCTCATTTTGATTTTTCTCGAGAGATTCCCTTACAACTCTTAAAGGTTTTAATATGTCTTCTTTAGATGATAGTAATTTCTTCTCATCAAGTGGCTTTTGCCTTACCAAATGATTTTCTATTGCCCTATGAGTTAATCGGATTTTATCTCTTAATGGCCTTAAAAAAACTCTATAAGGTTCAAATGTTTTACCCGTAATTCTCAAGATTTGACTTGAGCATTTTTCCATTGAAAACGACCTAATTAACTTAGTTAACTCTTTTTCATATAATTTTGCTGCTTCCCATCGAGATAATAAAATAACTTCCTTTGTAATAGATGAAGTTACATTTGGATTACCATCCCTATCTCCTCCCATCCAAGAACCAAACTGAATGGGATTAAAGTTTCTTGGTAAATTTTTACCCATATTCTTAAGGAAAATTCCATTAAGTCTTCTATAAACTTTTGGAATTGTTTCCCATAAACTATCCTCAATTACAGCCAAACCCCATCTTGCTTCATCAGTAGGGCTCGGTCTAAATCTTTTTATGTCATCAGTATTCCAAATAATTGTAAATTCATCATAAAGTTTTTTTTCTAAAATTTTAATTTTAGATGGATAATGTTTTAATAATTCTCTTTGCTCCATAATCTCAGTAATTTTATGATATTTTTGAATTAGGGTTCTTCTCTTAACTTCAGTTGGGTGAGCTGTTAACACAATTCCAATATTTAAATTTTTCGCAATATTATAAATTTTATTTTTTGAAATTTTTTTAGATTTAAAAAGTTTCTCAAAAATTTCCTCTATAAAAATATATTTATTATCATTTTTTATGTTTGAATTCTCAAATTCATCTAATTTTCTAGAAGAGTCTAAAGTCTCTGTTAAATTTACAAAATTCATAAAATGCGTAAATGCTCTTGATAACTTAAATATATTAACTGGGCTTAGCTTATTTATTTCAGATATAATTATTTTGAATCTTTTTTTGTTATTTATATTTCTAACGTTTGCTTTCGAAAGAAGTCTAATTTTTTCTACTAGGTTAAAAAAATTTTGACCTTCTTGTTTTCTTATTACTCTGCCGAGTAAATCTCCTAAAAATCTTACATCGTCTCTTTGTGACTTGGTTGGAATTCCTTCATAGTATAAGTCTCTTTTAAGCATTGTGGTTGACAACTTTATGTGTCTGTTCTCCTAAATTATCTATTCCAAGTTTTACAGTTTCATTACCCAATAAAAATTTAGATGGTTTTCTATTTTCGCCAACACCTGGTGGTGTTCCAGTGCAACATATATCTCCAGGGAATAAAGTCATACAGTGGCTCATATAAGATACTAATTGACTAATATTAAATATCATTTGATTAGTATTTCCCGTTTGCATTCTTTCACCATCAACATCCAAATACATATTTAAATTATGTACATCGTCAATCTCATCTGTGGTTACAATGTAAGGTCCGATTGGACCAAAAGTATCGAAGCCTTTACCTTTATCCCATGAACCACCTTTATTTTTTTGAAAGTTTCTTTCACTCACATCATTAACTAGAAAAAAACCTAAAACATAATTCATCGCATCCTTTTCACTAACGTATGAACATTTTTTTCCGATTACAAAACCTAATTCAACTTCCCAGTCAGTATGATTAGAATTTTTTGGTATAACAATATCGTCATTAGGTCCTGAAACGCTATTAGTAAACTTTGAAAATATGATAGGTTCTTTTGGAATAGGCATGTTTTGTTCTATAGCGTGATCTTTAAAATTTAATCCTATACCAATAAATTTTGAAGGATTACTTACGCAAGCACCAATTCTATGGTTTTTATCTATTGTGACTAGATCATTAATATTAATATTTTTTAATTTATTTATAGTATCAAAGTTTAAACTATCTGGATTAAAGTCCTTAATTACAGAAGATAGATCTCTATAATTGTTATCTTTATCGATTATAGTTGGTTTTTCCTGTCCAGGATTTCCGACTCTTGCAAGCTTCATTTTAGAAAAACAATTAAAAGTAATATTACCCAAACCGCACCATAATAAAATGGCATCATTTTTTTCCAAGATGATAAAGCTTTTGCGGCTGTTTTAACCTCTTTTTTTTTAACTTTTACCATTTATCCTTTCAATCCGAGATGAGTATACTTTACATTTAAATAATCTTTAATTGCCATAGAGCCGCCTTCTCTTCCATAACCTGCTTGTTTTATACCACCAAATGGTGCTTCTGCTAAGGCAACTTGAGGTGTATTAACTGCTACAGTTCCTGTTTCCATAAGTTCTGACGCTTTGTGTGCTTTTTCCATAGAGTTAGTACAAATATAACTTGATAAACCTAATTCATGATTATTGGCTCTTTCAATAACCTCATCAAAAGTTTTAAAAGACAACATGGGAACTAATGGTCCGAACGGTTCAACTTTCATAATTGTAAAGTCATCTTTAATATTATCAAAAATTGTTGGTTCATAATAAAATCCTTTATTAAATCCTTTTGGTCTTTTGCCACCTAGAAGAACTTTTCCTCCTTCTTTCTTTGTTGTTTCAACTAATTCCTCTACTTCATTTAATCTTTTTTTAGTTGTTAGAGGTCCAAGTTGAACGGAAGGATCCATGCCATCACCTATTTTTAATTTTTTTGTTTTTTCAATGAATAGATTTAAAAATTCATCTTTTTTATTTTCTTGAATATAAAATCTATTTGGAGAAATACATACTTGACCATTATTCCTAAATTTAGCAGCAATGGCCATATCAGTTGCTTTTTTAATATCTGCATCATCAAAAACTATAAATGGAGAATGTCCACTTAATTCCATAGTAACTCTTTGAACTTTGTCTGCTGCTTGCTTCAAAATTAGTTTTCCAACTCTTGATGAGCCAGTTATAGAAATTTTTTTAATTATATCGGATGAAATTAATTGTGATGCAATACTTGGTGGATCTCCAGAGAGTAAATTTACAACACCTGGAGGAATTCCACATTCTCTACAAATATCTATTAATTCCATAACAGTACCTGGAGTTATAACATCTGGTTTAATTATTACTGAACAGCCAGCAGCAAGTGCAGTTGAAATTTTTCTTGATGATAAAACTAACGGAAAATTCCAAGGCGATAAAGCTGCAACAACTCCAACTGGTTGATAGTAAACATGAACTCTAGTATCTTTAAATCGACTTTCTACTGTTTGACCATAAATTCTTTTTGTTTCCTCTGCATTCCATTCAAAGATATCTGCCGCTGCACCAACCTCACCTTTTGCCTCAACCAATGGCTTACCCATTTCAAGTGTCATCCATTTTGCTAACACATCTTGTTTTTCTCTCATCTTGTCAGCAATTTTTCTTATTATATAAGATCTTTGCCACGGCGGTGTATCCTTCCAAATCTCTAATCCTTTTTGAGACGATTTAAGAGCTTTGTTTACATCTTTTGAGGTTGCTTTTGATGCATGTCCTATTGTTTCCTCATTAGCTGGATTAATTACTTCATAAGTTTGTTTGTCAGAAGACTCTTGCCATTTACCATCAATGAATTGTCCAAATTTGCTATACATAATTTTTAATTTATGATTAATTGATTAACTATTAAAGATAAATATATCTATAAATAACAATAAAATAAAGTGTCTAAGTTTTTTCCCTTACTTTTTATTCTTCTATGGTCGTCTGCTTTTATAACTACACTACCTATTGTTCAAAATAGTGATCCATTTTCAGCTCTCGCATTTAGATTTTTTTTAGTAGCTATTTGTTTTTTTATCTACTCTCTTTATAAAAATGCAAAAATTATTGTTAATCGTAAAAACTTATTTAATTCTTTAAGCACCGGTATCTTATTTCATGGTTTTTATTTGGGTGGGGTATTTTATTCAATATTTATAGGGTTTCCGACAAGTTTAACTGCACTAATCGTAACTATGCAGCCAATATTAACAAATTTACTTGCTGGTTATTTTTTAAAAGAAAAAGTTTCTTTAAATCAATGGTTGGGAGTTTTTTTGGGTTTTACGGGAGCAGTGATGGTATTAGGTTTTGATATAGGATCTTCTTTACCAATAGAAGGGGTGATTGCCTCAGTCATTGCTTTGCTGGCTATAACTACATCGACAATATGGCAAAAGAGAATAAGTAATAATATACCTTTGTCTGTAAACAATATGTATCAAGCTATTGGTGCAGTACTGTTTCATCTAATAATTATTACTTTTATATTTAAAGAACCTTTTTTAAAAATAAATACACAGTTTTTGTTAGCAATGAGCCATCAAGTATTTCTTGTATCCCTAGGAGCATTTTCTATTTTAATGTACTTAATAAAAAAAAATTCTGCTAGCAAAACAGTATCGTTATTTTTCTTAATACCAGTGGTAACAGCATTAATGGCATGGTTGTTCTTAGGAGAGATACTAATGAAAATTGATATTATTGGTTTTATAGTTGCATCATTAGGGGTATTTCTTTCTACAAGGAAATAAAATTATAAATTTTTTATTTTTTAAATTTCAAAAAAATATGATACTTTTTTTAAAAAAAGGAGAAACTTATGAAGGCATATATAATGGGAAATTATACAGAAAAAGCTTTTCAAGGATTCATGAAAGATCCCTCAAGTGATAGAAAAGCTGTAGTAGAACAATTAACAAATGCTGTAGGTGGAAAGATTCATACTATGGATATTGTTAGAGGCTCATATGATTTTATTGTAGTTGCAGAGTTGCAGTCTTTTGAAGATTTTGCATCTATCAAACTTGTAGTAGAAGCATCGGGTGCTGTTAAAAATATGACAATACTTGAGGCAATTGACTTTACTAAAGCAACAACTAAGGCAAGTAAGATTGGTTACAAGCCACCAGGACAGTAAAGAAGATTTATTTTTTTTGTTCGTTATCGACGACTAAGCAGATTTCTGATTTAGTCAGAAATCTGCGACCTGTTCCATTATCTAATGAGAACATGCCACCTATCCCACTTACAGCATCAATTGTAAGATCAGTATGTTTCCATTTTTCATATTGATCTCCGTTCATGTAAAAAGGAACTCCACCTATTTCTCCTAATTTTATATCATTATCACCAAGTGGAAATTCACCTTCTTGAAAACACATAGGAGCACTTCCATCGCAACAACCACCAGACTGGTGGAACATTAATTTTTCACCATATTTTTCCTGAAGTTCTGATAGAAGATTCAATGCAGAGTGTGTTGCTGATACTTTCATTTTTAAATTACGGCCCATGATGTCGAATCATGGGCCATTATATATTGTTTGTTTAAAAGAAGCCTAATTTTTTCTCAGCATAAGAGACATGTAAGTTCTTATTCTGTCTGTAATGATTAAGCATCATTTTATGAGTTTCTCTTCCAACTCCAGATTGTTTGTATCCTCCAAATGGTGAGTGAGCTGGATAAGCATGATAACAATTAGTCCATACTATTCCCGCTTGTATTTCTCTACCCATTCTATGAGCTATATTTCCATTTCTAGTCCATACAGCTGCTCCTAAACCATAAAGAGTATCATTAGCAATTTTCAGTGCTTCTGCTTCGTCTTTAAATTTAATCACAGATACTACAGGGCCAAAAATCTCTTCTTGTGAGATTCTCATGCTATTATTAGCCTCAAAAATAGTTGGTTGGATATAGTTACCTTTTTCCAATCCACTATTAAGTTTACCAACACTTCCTCCTGTAAGAACCTTTGCGCCCTCTTTTTTTCCAAGCTCTAGATAAGATTTAATCTTCTCCATTTGCTCTACAGACGCTTGAGCTCCAATCATTGTCTCCATTTTTAAAGGGTTATCTTGTACAACTGCCTTTGTTCTTGCAATAGCTCTTTCCATGAATTTATCATAGATAGACTCTTGTATTAGGGCTCTACTTGGACAAGTACATACCTCACCTTGGTTTAGATTGAACATTACAAAACCTTCAATACATTTATCAAAGAAATCATCATCTTTATCCATGACATCCTCAAAGAAAATGTTAGGTGATTTACCACCTAGTTCCAAAGTTATTGGAATGATATTTTGTGCAGCATACTGCATAATCAATCTTCCAGTTGTTGTTTCGCCAGTAAATGCAACTTTAGCAACTCTTTTAGATGAAGCTAAAGGTTTACCTGCCTCTAATCCAAAACCACTAACAATGTTTACAACTCCTGGAGGTAATAAGTCTCCAATAAGTTCCATCATTACCATAATTGATGCTGGTGTTTGTTCAGCTGGTTTTAAAACCGAACAGTTTCCTGCGGCAAGAGCTGGTGCTAATTTCCATGTTGCCATCAACAATGGGAAATTCCATGGAACTATCTGACCAACTACTCCTAATGGCTCATGAAAGTTGTATGAGTATTGATTATTACTTATCTCTGCAATAGAGCCTTCTTCTGCTCTAATCACTCCAGCAAAATATCTCCAATGATCAATTACTAATGGCAAATCCGCCGCCATACATTCTCTGATAGGTTTTCCGTTATCTAAACATTCAGCTACTGCTAACAAGTTTAGATTTTTTTCTAAGACATCAGCAATTTTATTTAAGATATTTGATCTAGTTGTGATGTCGGTCTTTCCCCATTCTGGGAAAGCAGCGTGTGCAGCATCTAATGCCGCTTCCACGTCTTTTTCATTTGAACGTGCAACTGAACAGATTTTCTCATTAGATATCGGGCTAACATTATCAAAATATTTGCCTGATTTAGGTTCTACAAATTTACCGTTAATGTAGTTTCCGTATTTTGCTTTAAACGGAAATTTTACCTTAAGATGAGAGGTATCTAGAACTGAAGACACTTTCATTGCTTCTGCGCTCATGTTTCCTCCATTTTTAATATTTAAATTAGAACAACTTTTGATAGCAAAGTAAACCACCAAAATATTTTTCAACTTCTAATTGATATTTTTATGATTAAAAAATTGAGTAAACTTGATTCAATTGGTAGTTTTGTTTGAGTTTCACGTGGAAATTATTTTAATAAATTATGGATAAAAATTTTTTTAAAAAAGTTAGAATTCTTGATGGTGGAATGGGCCAGGAATTGCATGCTCGAGGACTTGTATCCAAAGGAACACTTTGGTCGACGAGCGCTGTGTTAGATAAAAAATATCATGACTTAATAGTTGATATCCATTCAGCATACATAAAAGCTGGTGCGGAAGTAATTGTTACAACGAATTTCTCAAGTAGAAGAATTAGAATGGAACAAAACAAAGTAAATGATTTATTCGAATTTGCTAATAAAAAAGCTTGTGAACTTGCATTAAAAGCAAAAGAAAAATCAAAAAAGGAAATTTTAATAGCAGGTAGTATACCGGCACAATCTGACACTTATAAAGCAGATAATAGAAACGACAAAATTATACATGAAAATTTTTACGATCAAATTAATTGTATAAAAGATTTTGTCGATTTCTTTTATCTGGATGTTGTATCAAGTGGAAAAGAAATAGACATAGCTTCAGAGATAATTGAACAAACAAATAAACCTATTTTAGTGGGTATACATTTACTAAAAAATGGAAAACTTCCATCTGGTGAAACCGTAGGTGAAATGATCAAAAGGTATAAAAGTCCTAATTGGATAGGTATAATTGCATCATGTGTCTCGATTGAAATTGCTGAGAATTCTATAAATGATTTAAAGGCACACAATTTGCCTTTTGGCTATAAAGTTAATCTTTGGGGTGATGATGAGCCATCTCCAGTGAGAATGATTAATAGAGCTAAATTCAATGAAGATGCAGTTAACTTAAATACTGTTATGGGAAAAAGAGAAGTGTCAGAAGAAATATTTAAAAATTTAGGTAAAAAATTTGTCGATAGTGGAGCCACTATACTTGGTGGATGCTGTGAAACTGGGCCTAAACATATTTCTGTTTTATCAGAATTAAAATAAAATTTATTCTAATCGTTTGATCTTTTTGCTAAATAAATTCCAATAAGCACTAACACCACTGAAACAATTATTTTTGGGGTAATTAATTCATTTAGAAAAATATAACCTAAAACTATTCCAAAAATTGGTATTAAAAAGGATACCTGCGACTGAAAAATCAGACCATTTTTTTTTAAAATTGAAAATCTCAACAACCATGCAAGACCGGTTGATACTAAACCAAGATAAATCACAGATATGACTGAAATTGTGCTTGGAATACTGTTCCAGGGTTGTTCGAAAATTAAAGTTAAAGGTAAAAGTATTATTGAAGCCCAAATACATATTGACGTTGTAACATTTTCATTTTTTTTATTACTTATTTTCAAAGTAAGAACACCTCCCACAACATAACCTGTGGCACCTAACAAAATTATTATTGCAGAATAAAAATTATTTTCATTTATTAAAATATTATCTGAAAATAAATAAACAATTCCTGAAAAACCAATTAAAACTCCAATAGTTTTAATTAAATTGAATTTTTCATACTTTGTAAAATAATGTCCTAAAATTGTTGACGTCAAAGGTGTACTTGACATAAGTATTGCAGCTAAATTACTTTGAACGGCTTTTATTCCATAAGAAATAAAAAAAAATGGGATTACAAGATTAACAAATCCAATTAATGCAAACCAGTACCAATCCTTTGAAAAAACTTCAATTTTAATTTTTTTATAATTACATAAAATTATTAATGGAATAGACGCTAAAAAGACTCTTAAAAAAGCAATTGTTACTGGTCCAAAGGACTCGGTTGCTATCTTAATATTAAAAAATGCAGATGACCATATAAGAGCTAAAAAACATAAAAGAGAATAATCAATTATAGTTGGTTTTCTCACTCGGTAATCTCCATTATTTTTGATGAAGTTATTGTGTTTAATTCTTTAAAATTAATTTCGAAAATACAGTTTGGGTGTCCTGCTGCAGCATAAAGCTTATTAAATCTTTCTAAAGAACTATCCATAAATATTTCTATTTTATTTATCAAACCTACAGGAGATACTCCCCCAATTGTGTATCCTGTTTGAGTTTTTACTTCATCAGGCGTAGCCATACACAAATCATTTTTTTGAGTAATTTTCTTAAGTTTGTTTAATGAACATTTCTTATCACCCGAAACTAGACATAAAATGAACCCATCCCCTGCTCTAAATAATAAACTTTTAACTATAGCTCCCACCTCACATTTTAGTGCTTTAGATGCATCTTGAGCAGTTCTTGCTGTTTCTTCCAAGACTGTGATTTTTCTATTTTCATCGAAGTTTTTGAGATGTTCTTGGGCTCTTTTTACTGGTTCTTTGTTCAATAGATTGTCCATACAACTAATAATTGTTTGTAAAATATTAATAACTTAGGTTAAAATCTATGTGCAAATTGCATAGGAGATATCAATATAATAAGGGATATTAATATATTTTTATTTGATAAGAAACCATAATTAATTAAAGGGATAAATATGAGCGCTAATGATGTTTTAAAATTGATAAAAGATAAAGATATTGAATACGTAGATTTAAGATTCACCGATCCAAGGGGAAAGTTGCAGCATGTAACAATGGATACAACAGTTGTTGACGATGAAATGCTAAATGATGGAATTTTTTTTGATGGTTCTTCAATTGCTGGATGGAAAGCAATTAATGAATCAGATATGATTTTAAAGCCTGATTTATCAAGAACAGTGATTGATCCTTTCACTTCCCACAATACATTAAATATTTTTTGTGATGTTATGGATGCGATTAAAAAAGATCCTTATGAAAGAGATCCTCGAGGTACTGCAAAAAAAGCAGAAGCTTACCTTAAAAAATCAGGAATTGGTGATAAAGCATTTTTTGGACCAGAAGCAGAATTCTTTGTTTTTGACGATGTAAAATACAAAAATGAAATGAACGAAACAGGTTTTAAAATAGATAGTACTGAAGGCCCATACAATACAGGAAAAGATTATCCTAACGGTAATATGGGACATAGACCTGGAGTGAAAGGTGGATACTTCCCAGTGCCACCAGTTGACAGTGCTCAAGATATGAGAAGTGAATATTTAAAAGCCATGAGAGACATGGGTATAAAAGTTGAAAAACACCACCATGAAGTTGCTCCAAGTCAGCACGAGCTTGGAATGTATTTTGGAACTTTGGTAGATCAAGCAGATAATTTGCAGTTATATAAATATGCAGTGCATATGGTTTCACATTCATTCGGGAAAACAGCTACTTTTATGCCGAAGCCTGTTAAAGGTGATAATGGATCAGGAATGCACGTTCACCAATCAATATGGAAAGGTAATACAGCTTTATTTTCTGGTGATAAATACGCAGGATTGTCAGACATTGCTTTAAACTACATTGGTGGAATTTTAAAACATGCAAAAGCTATAAATGCATTTTCAAATGCAACAACAAATAGTTATAAAAGATTAATTCCAGGTTTTGAGGCACCAGTTCTTTTAGCATATTCTGCTAGAAACAGATCAGCTTCATGTAGAATACCTATTACTTTAAGTAAGAAAGCTGCAAGATGTGAAGTAAGATTTGGAGACGCAGCTGGTAATCCGTATTTAACTTTTGCCGCTATGTTAATGGCGGGCCTAGATGGTATTAAAAATAAAATCGATCCAGGTAAATCTTTTGACAAAGATCTTTATGCATTATCAGAAGATGAAGTTAAAAAAATTCCAACAGTTTGCGGATCTTTAAGAGAGGCAATGGAAAGTTTGGATAAAGATAGAAAATTCCTAACTGAAGGAGGAGTTTTCACAGATGATCAGATAGATGCCTATATAGCTCTTAAGTTTGAGGAAATTCATAATTTTGAACACACTCCTCACCCAATTGAGTTTGATATGTATTACAGTTGTTAAATAAAATTATTGTCTGGTAGAAGCAATTTTGTTTTTACCAGGCCCGTTCTTAACAACGTAATCTTGTGTTCCATTTGCTCCAACATCAACTGATCTAATAAGTTTACGAAAAAAAGACATTCTTCTCTCTTTCTTATCCTCAGTTTGTAGCAAATTTCTAAATTCAAAAACATTCATGTTATAACTTTACAATAGATATGCGTTTTACGCAAAGCTGATATGCTCAAAATGGATACTATATTTTAAAAGACTCTCCGCAGCCGCAACGTTCAGTTTCATTTGGATTATTGAAGACGAAAGATGATGAAAATTTATCTTTTTTATAATCCATTTGGGTACCTAACAAATACATAACTGCAGCAGGATCAATAAATACTTTTACACCTTTGTCTTCTATCATCTCGTCATTAGGTTTTTTTTTCTTTTGCGTATTCCATTATATAGGCCATACCTGCACAACCACCGCTTTTAACTCCTACTCTCACACCAAAAGAAGAGTTATCTTTTGACATTATTTCTTTGATCCTTTCCGCAGCTCTATCGCTGAGTGTAATAATTTGTGTCATAAATTAAGTTCCAATTTAGCAGCTTCAGACATCATAGATTTATCCCACGGTGGATCCCAGACTAGATCTAATTCAACATCTTTAACATTCTTAACTTCTTTTACACTCTCCTTAACCTCTTTTGGCAAGCTCTCAGCAACTGGGCAATTTGGTGTTGTAAGGGTCATTTTAATTTTAACCATATTATCTTTATCTACATTTATATCATAAATTAACCCAAGCTCGTAAATATTAACTGGTATTTCAGGGTCATAAATCTTCTTTATTTCATTAATTATTTGTTCTTTAAGTTCCATTTTAATCAAACTTCTCTGTATTTATTTCCTCTTGAGAGTTATTCATTGCTGATGTCAAAGTATGCCACGCCAAAGTAGCACATTTTACCCTCATAGGATATTGTTTAACTCCAGAAAGAGACATTAATTTAGTTTTTTCATCATCACTTATGATTTTACTTTTCATTTCTGGGCTATCCTTAATCATTTTTAAGAAATCATCTACTAATTCTTTAACTTCATTTTCTTTTTTTTCCTTCATTAAATCTGTCATTATGGAAGCCGAAGCCATTGATATAGCGCATCCACTACCTTCAAAAGATATATCTGAAATATTTTTATTTTCGTCAATCTTTAAAAAAACATGAACCTTATCTCCACATAAGGGATTGTGTCCTTTTGCATCTTTGTTGAAATTCTCTGTTTTTTTTAAATTCCTAGGGTTTTTCCCGTGGTCTAAGATGATTTCTTGGTATAATTCTTTTAAATTCATTATCTATCAAAAATTTTTTTACAGTTATTTATTGACTCATTTAATTTATCTAAATCTTCTTTAGTATTGTAAACTCCTAATGAAGCTCTTGCAGTTGCTGTCAATCCTAATTTATCATGCAGTATCTGGCAACAATGGTGCCCCGCTCGAATAGCAACTCCATCTTCATCTAAAATAGTTGCAATATCATGAGCATGTATTCCGTCTAAGGTAAAAGACAATACCGATCCTTTGTTTTTTGGATTACCTACTAATTTAACAGAATTATTTTTTCTTAAAACTTCTTCGCCATATTTCGTTAATTCACTTTCATGCTTTTCTATATTTTCAATTCCTATTTGATTAAGAAATTTAATTGATTCTCCGAATGCAATTACTTGAGCAGTTGCCATTGTTCCCGCTTCATATTTATTTGGAAGGTCACCAAAAGATATACCCTCTTTTTTAACTTCTCTTATCATTCCTCCACCGCCTTGATATGGTGGCAAAGCTTCAAGCCATTTTTTTTTTGCGTAAAGAACTCCTAAACCAGTTGGACCATACATTTTATGACATGATATTGCATAAAAATCACAATCTATGTCTTGCATATCTAATTTTAAATGCGGTGCTCCTTGGCAACCATCTATTAGAATTGGAATATTTTTAGAATGGGCTAAAGACGTTATCTCTTTAATGGGTAATATTGCACCTGTAACATTTGAGAGGTGCGTAATTGCTATCATTTTTGTTTTAGGAGTTATGCTTTTTTCTATGCTTTCAATTGTAATTTCACCATCGTTATTTATTTCTGCAAAATTAATTTTAATACCTTTTAGTTTTCTCAAGTAATGCCATGGAACATAGTTTGAATGATGTTCTAATTCTGTAAGAAGAATTTCATCTCCTTCCTCTAAAAATTTCTGCCCAAAAGTATTTGCTACTAAATTGATTGCCTCTGTTGCTCCCTTAGTAAATACTATTTCATTAGGATCTTTTGCATTGATATATTTTTGCATCATTGATCTTGTATTTTCATATAAATTTGTTGCTGCGACTGCTAAATAATGAACACTTCTTCCAACGTTTGAAAATTCCTTAGTATAAAAATCGTAAATTCTATCAACAACAACTTGAGGTTTTTGAGATGAATTAGCGCTATCTAAATACACTAAATCATTGTTATGAACTTTATTATTAAAAATAGGAAATTGTTTTTTTATATTGTCTATATTCATTAATTAAATTCCATTATTTCTTTAATATAATTTTTAACCTCTTCATCTGTAATTTTTTCAATCACATCAAGAAAAAAACCACTTATTAATAGTTTTTTTGCTTGTTTATAATTTAGACCTCTAGATCTTAAATAAAATATTGAGTCTTCGCTAAGACTTCCAGATGCTGATCCATGAGAGCATTTAACATCATCAGCGTAAATCTCCAATTCAGGTTTAGCGTTAAACTCAGTATTCTTGTCTAATAATATACATTTGCTTAATTGATAGCCGTCTGTCTTTTGAGCTTCGGGATTAACATAAATTTTTCCTTGATATGCTGACTTTGATTTATCGTCAAGTACACTTTTAATCAATTGATAACTTTTTGTATTCTCTACTAAGTGATTTACGGAAGTTCTAATTTCATGATGTTTGTCTGTATTTAGTGAAAATATTCCGTTAATAAATGCTGATGAGTATTTACCTTTTAAATTAC